>NZ_JBALUY010000001.1:0-137876 GCF_036963605.1 Phenylobacterium sp.
TGCGTCTACGGGATGGAAGGGCCGGGCGGCTACCAGCTCTTCGGCCGCACCATCCAGGTCTGGAACACCTATCGGCAGACCAACGCCTTCACCGAGGGCAAGCCCTGGCTGCTGCGCTTCTTCGACCAGATCCGCTTCTTCCCCGTCAGCCACGACGAGTTGACCGACTGGCGGCGCGACTTCCCCCTGGGGCGGCGGGAAATCCAGATCGACCACGAGACCTTCCGCCTGTCGGACTATCGCCGCTTCCTGGCCGACAACGCCGGCAGCATCGAAGCCTTCCAGACCACCCGCGAGGCCGCCTTCGACGCCGAGCGCGCCGAGTGGGAGCGCCGGGGCGAGTTCGCCCGGGTCGAGGCCCTGGCCAGCGCCGCCGACGATGTGGCCGAGGCGCCGGAGATCGTCGTCCCCGACGGGGCCGAACTGGTGGAGGCGCCCCTGGGCGGCAGCGTCTGGAAGATGCTGGTCCAGCCCGGCGACCGGGTCGAGAAGGGCGCCGTCATCGCCATCATCGAGGCCATGAAGACCGAGTGCGACGTGGCCAGCCCCACCGCCGGTGTCGTCCGCCAGGTCTACGCCCAGGAACGCCAGGCCATTGCACCTGGCGCGCCGATGATCGCCATCGAACCCGCTTAGACCCGCCAGAGGACGCCCATGGAACGCCTGTCCGTCGCCGCCATCGCCGCCGAGGTCCGGTCATGCCGTCAGACGGCCGAGCAGATCGCCCGCGACAGCCTGGCGCGGATCGCCGCCTATGACGCGGTCCAGCCCCAGGCCTGGATCGAACGTCCCAGGCCTGAGGACGTCCTGGCCGCCGCCCGGGCGGTGGACGCACGGATCGCGGCTGGCGAGGACCTGCCCCTGGCCGGCGTCCCGTTCGCGGTGAAGGACAATATCGACGTCGCTGGCCTGCCCACCACCGCGGCCTGCCCGGCCTATGCCTACAGCCCCGACGAGACCGCCACCGTGGTCGCCCGCCTGCAGGCGGGCGGGGCGGTGATGATGGGCAAGACCAATCTCGACCAGTTCGCCACGGGCCTGGTGGGCAGCCGCACGCCCTACGGAATCCCGGGCTGCGTGTTCAACCGCGACTATGTGAGCGGCGGCTCCAGCTCGGGCAGCGCCGTGGCGGTGGGGGCGGGGCTGGTGGCCTTTGCGCTGGGCACCGACACCGCAGGGTCTGGCCGGGTGCCGGCCGCCTTCAACGGCCTGGTGGGCCTGAAGCCCACCAAGGGCCGCTGGAGCACCTCAGGCCTCGTCCCGGCCTGTCGGTCGCTGGACTGCATCACCGTCTTCACCGGGACGGCCGCCGACGCGGCTTTGGTGGACACCGTCGCCGCTGGCTTCGACGAGGCCGATCCCTATTCCCGCCAGCCTGGTCCGTCCGCGCCGGCCCTGGGCGCCGCCTACCGCATGGGCGTGCCCCGCCTGGACCAGCTCAACTATCTGGGCGATGCGGCGTCGGAACGGTTCTACGATCAGGCCATCGCTCGGCTGGCGGCCACCGGGGCCACCCTGGTTGAGGTGGACATCGCGCCCCTGCTGGAGGCCGCCCAGCTGCTCTATGCCGGCCCCTGGGTCGCCGAGCGGACGGCCGCCATCGAGGACCTGCTGCGTACCCGCCCGGCCGCCGTCCACCCTGTGGTGCGGGCCATCGTCCAGACGGGCTTCGGCGTGTCGGGCCTGGAGACCTTCAAGGGCCTCTATGCGCTGCAGGACCACGCCCGCGCGGCCCATGCCCTGTGGGAGAGCATCGACGTCCTGCTGCTGCCCACGGCGCCGACCATCTACCGGATCAGTGAGGTGCTGGCCGAGCCCTTCGCGCTCAACGCCAATCTCGGCCTCTACACCAACTTCGTGAACCTGCTCGACATGAGCGCCATCGCCGTGCCCGCCGGCTATCGGGACAATGGCACGGGCTTTGGCGTCACCCTGATCGGTCCGGCCTGGGCTGACACAGCCCTGCTCGACCTCGCCCGTCGCTATGAGGAGATCCGTCCCATGCCCGCCGCCCCAGAACTCGACACCACCGGCAAGCCCCAGACTGTGAGACTGAGCGTTGTCGGCGCTCACCTGGCGGGCATGCCCCTGCACTGGCAGCTGACTTCCCGCGACGCCCGGCTGGTGGCCCGCACCCGCACGGCTCCGGCCTACAAGCTCTACGCCATGGCCGAGACCACGCCGCCGAAGCCGGCCCTGATCCATGTGGGCGAGGACGAGGGCTCGGCGATCGAGGTCGAGGTCTACGAGCTGGATATGGCGGGTTTCGGCGGGTTCACCGCCGAGGTGCCCGCGCCGCTCGCCATCGGATCGGTGAGCCTGGAGGACGGGACCACCGTGAAGGGCTTCGTCGCCGAGCCTCGCGCCCTCGCCGGGGCCACCGACATCACCCACCTGGGCGGCTGGCGCGCCTATATCGCCAGCCTGGCCTGAGCCTCAATTCACTCTGGCGCGCCTAGGGCCGCGATCTCCTTGGGGATCGCGGTCTTCAACTTGTCGTCCAGCGGGAAGTCATAGACCGCCGTCGACCCATAGCGCTGCGGCGCGTGGGGATCGTGGCGGCGCTTGTCCACGGCGATCACCCGGGTGCCCAGCTTGAAGGCCTCCTTGATGTCGTGGGTGACCATCAGGATGGTCAGGCCGTGCTCGCGCCAAAGCCCCGTGATCAGTTCGTGCATGTCCAGCCGCACGCCGGGATCCAGCGCGCCGAAGGGTTCGTCCAGCAGCAGGATGCGCGGCTTGGTGATCAGGGCCTGGGCGATGGCAAGACGTTGCTGCATGCCGCCCGACAGCGCCCGGGGGAAGGCCTTCAGGGAGGCCGAAAGGCCCACCTGCTCCAGGATCGCCATGGCCTCGGCCTTGGCCTGGCGGCGCGAGGCGCCGGTGAGCAGGCCTGTGAACGGCGCCTGGTCGCAGCGGGCGCCGAACATCACGTTCTGCAGCACGGTCATGTGCGGAAAGACCGAATAGCGCTGAAAGACCACGCCGCGGTCGGGGCCGGGCTCAGGGGGAATGGGGGCGCCGTCGAGCAGGATATCCCCGCGGCTGGGCGCCTCCTGGCCCAGAGCCAGGCGCAGGAAGGTGCTCTTCCCGGCGCCGGACGGACCCACAATGGAGACAAAGGAACCGGCCGCCACGTCCAGGCTGACCTTTTCCAGCACCACATGGTCGCCGTACTCGACCCAGACATTGCGGAACGACAGGGCCGGGATCATCGGCGGCCTCCAGGCGCATGGGCCCAGCGGAAGGCGGTGCGGCTCCAGGTGAGCAGGGCCAGATCGATGATCACCGCCAGCAGCGAGATCCAGGCGACGTAGGGCAGGATGATGTCCATGGCCAGGTACCGACGAACAAGGAAGATGCGGTAGCCGAGGCCCACATCTGAGGCGATGGCCTCGGCCGAGATCAGGAACACCCAGGCCGGGCCGAGCGAGAAGCGCACGCTGTCGATCAGCCGCGGCATGGCCTGGGGCAGGGCGACCTGCAGGGCCACCAGCCAGGTGGAGGCGCCCAGCGTCTGGGCCTTGACGATCTGCTCCTCGGGAATGGCCGCGACATGGGAGGCGAGGTCCCGGACCATGAAGGGCGTAATGCCGACGAAGATCAGCACGATCTTGGCGGTCTCGCCGAGGCCGAAGACGATGAACAGGATGGGCAGGACGGCGATGGGCGGGATCACCGATATGGTGGCCACCAGGGGGCCAAGGCCCGCCCTTGCATAGGGCAGGAGCCCGATCGACAGACCCAGCACCAGGGTGGTGGCCGCTGCGGCGCCGACGGCGATCCCCAGGCGTGTGAGGCTGGCCTTGGTGTCGGCCACCAGCGGGATCTCGCCGGTCCGGGGATCCTCCTGCAGGGCCATGATCTCCATCGACTCCGCCATGGCGGCGGGGGTCGGTAGGATCTTGTCGCGGGGGTTCTCCGCATGGCGGGCCTGGGAGGCCACCAGGTAGAGCAGGATCAGGATCGCGATGGGCAGCAAGCCCAGAAGGAGGCGACCGCCGCCACGCGGCCTAGCGTTCAGCAATCGGCGCATGGGGCGGTCACCTCGATCAGGGGTACGCGGTTACGCAAGGCTCTTCAGGGTGGTCCGGCCTAGAGGGCGCCGTCCACCGCCATCTGGGTATAGGTCGGATCGAAGCGCAGCATCACGTTCTCGGCGTTGCCCAGGACCCGGTCGCCCGGGAAGCTGATGCCGATGTCGTCCACCGACCGGGCGCCTTGGCCAAACAGGCCGGCCTGGAAGCTGAACTGGCGCACCTTGTCATTGGCCGCCACGATCTCCGGACCCGTCATGGCCGCCAGGGCCGCCTGGGGCGTGTAGTACATGAAGGTGGTTTCCAGCTGGCCCTCATAGCCGGCCAGATCGGTGCCCGAGATCTGGGCCATGGCTTCGCGGGCGGCCTGGCCCTCAGGCGTGTCGGCGTTCATCAGGTCCATGGTCTCGTACCAGATGCCGGCCAGGGCCTTGCCCAGGTTCGGATTGGCCGCCAGCACCTCGGTCGACACGATCATCATGTCGAGGATCTCGCCGGGGATCTGGGTGGAGTTGAACACTTCCACCGCGCCCGGCTGCTTCTTGATCTCCGCCAGCTGCGGGTTCCAGGGCACGACGGCCGTGGTCTGCGGGGCGGTGAAGGCCGCGACCATGTCGGCGTCCGAGGTGTTGACCACCGAGACGTCGGTCATGGCCAGACTGGCGCTCTCCAGCCCGCGGGCCAGCAGATAGTGGGAAACTGAGTTCTCCACGAGGTTGACCGAGCGCCCCTTGATGTCGGCCAGGGTCGATCCGTTCTTCAGGATGATGCCGTCATTGCCGTTGGAATAGTCGCCGACGATCACCACGGTGGTGTCCTTGCCGGCGGCCGCAGGAATGGTCAGGGCGTCCATATTGGTCGAGGTCACCCCATCCAGGGTGCCGGCCGTGTACTGGTTCAGGGATTCCACATAGTCGTTCACCTGAACGAGCTTGATGTTCACCCCGTACTTGTCGGACCACTTCTTCACGATGCCGGCTTGCTCGGCATAGGGCCAGGGCATCCAGCCGGCATAGATGGTCCAGCCGATGGTGTACTCTTCCACCGCGTCCGGCGCCTTGGCCGTTTCCTCGGCGTTCTGGCCGCACGCCGCCAGCGCCAGGCTGCCGGCTGCGGCGATCGCCAAGGCGCGTAATCCGTTGACCCACTTCATTCGGACTCCCCTTCCATCCGTGGCCACGCCGCCTTGGCGCGTCCCTTGCAGTATTACATTCAGAAGAATTCGTAATATTCCAATGGCCTTGGGCTGGAGGGATTTTGTGGGCGGGCCGACGCCTGAATCCCGGGCGCCGATTGCCTCGGGCGCCTCTTTCCCGTGCAGTGGGAGCCCGTGTTCACGGCTAGGCTTGCTTCCGCCAAGTTATTACGAAATCCAAGGAACGTAATCACACTCAGGGAGCCTGGAGGCGGACCAGGGGCGAGAATGACGGCGGACTTCGACAGCATTCCGGTGATCGACATCACGGGCTTGAGCGCGCCGGACCTGACCGCCCGACGCGCCGTCGCCGAGCAGATGGGCGCGGCGGCGCGCGAGGTCGGCTTCCTCTATGTGTCCGGCCATGGCCTGGACGAACGGCTCTTTGAAAACGTCCTGGCGGCGGCCAAGGCCTTCTTCGCCCAGCCCATGGACGCCAAGATGGCCAGCTATATCGGCGGCTCGGAAAACCACAGCGGTTATGTGCCGGAGGGCGAGGAGGTGTTTCCCGGCGGGACCATCGACCGCAAGGAGGCCTATGACCTCAATCTCGACCTGCCGGGCGCCGCGGCCGAGGCGCCGATGCTAGGCGCCAATCTCTGGCCAGACCAGCCGGGCTTTCGGGAAGCCGCCAGCGCCTATTATGCGGCAGTCTCCGAACTGGCCCAGCGGCTGTTCCGCGGTTTCGCCCTGGCGCTGGACCTGCCCGAGGATCACTTCGAACCCTACCGGCGGCGGCCGCCCAGCCAGCTGCGGATGATCCACTATCCCTACGATCCCATGGCCGAGGACCGGGAGGGCATCGGCGCCCATACCGACTATGAGTTCTTCACCGTCCTGCGGGGCACGGCTCCGGGCCTGGAGGTGCGTAATGGGGCCGGCGACTGGATCGATGCACCGCCGCGGCCCGGCTGCTACGTGATCAATATCGGCGACATGCTTGAGGCCTGGACCAACGGGGAGTTCACCGCCACCAGCCACCGGGTGCGCAAGGTCGCCGAGGAACGCTACAGCTTCCCCTTCTTCGCCACCTGCGACTTCGACACGGTGGTCGAGCCCGACCCCCGTTTCATCAGCGTTGAACGGCCCGCGCGATATGGCCGGCTGGTCTCCGGCGAGCATCTTTTCGCCCAGACAGCCCTGACCTTCGCCTATCTGAAGGCCCGGCGAGCTCGGGGCGAACTCGCGCGCTAGCGAACGGCGCGGCGCGGGCCGGTGGCCTCGACGCTTTCAGCGCCGCCGTGAGCATGCAGGGGCGGGAGGAGCGAGGTCGTGGTCACCAGCTTCAACTGCTGGACGGCACGGATGCCGCGCAGCCGGTCGCAGAGCTGCTGCAGCCGCTCGCCCGAGCCCTGGACCAGCAGCACCTCCAAGGACTGGTCGTCCTCCAGGAAGACATGCTGGGAGGAGATCACCTCCTTGACGAACTCCCCCTGGACCCGGGCCAGGGCGTGGCGCACCCGGCCGCTGTCGGCCCGGTAGATCAGGGTGATGGTGCCGGCCCGGACTTCGTCGCCGCTGTCGCGATCCACATCGGCCACCTCATGGCGGATCAGTTCGGCGATCAGCTGGGAGCGCCCCGGCAGGCCCCGCTCGGCCACCATGTCGTCCACCTGGGCGAGCAGCGGCCCAGGCAGGCTCACCCCGATACGGGCGAGCTGCGAGCCGGCGACGGCGCTGGCGGCTTTGCGCGGGGCGTTGGACACAAGGTGGACCTGGCGAAGGGATGGACGGTCGGACGAGGGGGCCTTCATAGCGATGAACCGGCGACCGTGGCCAGGGCGAACAGGCCCGGCAGCTCCTGGCCGGGATCATGGCGCTCCAGCAGGGTCCACGGCGTTGAACCGCCATCCAGAAGATGGCCGGCCGCCTCATCGAACAGCGGCGGCCGCGTCCAGAGCGGGCGGCCCTCAAGCCAGGGCAGGGTGGAATGGACAACCCGCCAGCCCTGGCCGATGCGGCCATAAGAGATCGGCATGTCCAGCAGGGCGAAGGCCTCGTTCCGCCGGCCTGCGGCCAGGGCCGCCCCCACCAGGGCGGGCAGCGACTCCCCCTCCGGCAGGGGCGTCTTGCGCGCGCGCATCATCAGGAAGTGGTCGCCGGCGATGACCAGCAGGCCTTGGCCATCGCCCAGCCCGAAGGCGGCGCGAAGGCCGTGGCTCTGCGGCTCCAGGCGCCAGATCTCCTCGTAGTCGGCGTGGATGCCGCCCTCGATCAGGATGTCGCCCTCGATCCGCCAGGTCCCCTCGTCGGGGATCGGTCCCGGCGGCTGGTAGTCCAGGTCGCGGCGCCAGGCGCACATCGCCGGCGTCACGGTGAGCAGGCCGGCGAAGCCCTGGGCCTTGGCCAGCTCAATCAGTTCGGCGTCGCTGAAATCGGCGAAGCTCGTGGCGCCGGCCCTGCGAGGGATATCGATCTTCAGCCGGACATCGCCGTACCAGCTGTCGGCCTGCACCCAGAAGACTCTTGTCGTGTCGTCGCGGTAGCCGCCCGGCGCGGTGATCTCCTCGCGCCGCCAGACGCCGGTGACTTCGGGCGGGACCTTGGCGCTCATGGCTTTCAATCCTCCAGCGGGCGGGTGCGGCCCATGAGACGGGGCAGGTCGGCGACCTTGGACATCAGGGCGAAGGCCGAAAAGCCCATCACCATGAAGATCACTGCAGCCACGCACATGGTGGGCTCATAGCCCTGCCGCATATTGGCGAAGATCTTGATCGGCAAGGTCTGGACGGTGAAGCCGGCGACCATATAGGCGATCAGATATTCGTTGATGCTCAGGACAAAGACAAAAACGAAGGCGCAGAGGATGTAGGGCGTCATGGCCGGCCGCACGACCATGCGGAAGGCGTCTGAATCCCGGGCGCCCATGGTGTAGGCGGCCTCCACCTGGGCCTGGTCGATGGTGCGGAAGCCGACCATCAGCAGGGAGAGCGGAATGCCCAGCAGGACGATGGCGTGGCTGAGCACCACATTCTCCAGCCGCCCCACATGGCCGGTGACGCCCCAGAAGGCCGACAGCATCAGGGCTGCGACCACGCCGGGGATCAGGAACAGGGCGCCCCCGATCCCGGCCAGGAAGGCCGCAGCCTTGGCCTGATAGCGCCAGATCGCATAGGTGATCGGCAGGGCGACCATCACCGAGACCAGGGCCGCCAGCCCCGCGATGGTCAGCGACCGCTCCAGGGAGGCCATCCAGGCATAGTCGCCGAAGAATTCGCCATACCAGTGCAGGCTGAACTCGGTGGGTGGAAAGCTCATCCGCCGGGTGGCGTTGAACGACACCGACAGCACCACGATCAGCGGCGCGGCCAGGAAGAGGGCGAGGAGGCCGAGAAACCCGCTGCGCAGGATCGTTCCGGGACCCAGGCTCATGCCTCGGCCTCCCGGCGGCGCGACAGGAGCCGCGTCAGGGCCAGCAGGGCGACCATGAAGGCCACCACCGCCACGGCGTAGGCGGCGGCCAGCGGCAGGTTGCCGGCCCCCATGGCGGCGTTGTTGATGTGGATGGCGATGGTCCATTGCGGCGGTCGGCCCAGGACCAGGGGCGTCAGATAGGCGCCGAAGGTGAAGATCACCACCAGCAGCACGCCGGTCAGGATCTGTCCCCGCATCATCGGCAGCACGACGCGGGCGAAGGTCGAAAACCGGGAGGCCCCCATGGTGGCCGCCGCCTGCTCCAGCTCCGGGTCCAGCTGCGAGAGCGCCGGATAGAAGAACAGGATCACATAGGGCAGCAGCAGATAGACCAGGCAGGTCAGGACCGCGGGGAAGTTGGGATAGAGCGAGCCGCCCGGCGCCAGCAGGCCCATCGCTGACAGGGCGCCGGCCAGGGTCCCGCTGGTGGACAGGAGCACCTGGAAGGCGAAGACGATCAGCACTTCGGACAGCGACAGGGAGCCCAGCAGGAAGACCAGCCAGCTCACCTGGGCGCGGCGGCGCATGCGGGTGATGAAATAGGCGGCCGGGAAGGCCAGGCTGACGCAGATCGCCGCCCCGGTCAGGGCCAGCAGCAGCGAGAAGCCCATGATCCTGGCGAACAGCGGCGTCGCCAGTTGTCGGTACTGGGTGAGCTCAATGCCCGGCGACCACAGGCCCCCCACCTCCCGATGCGCCAGGCTGAGCTGCACCATCAGGAAGGCCGGCACGATGGCCATGATCAGGATGTAGAGGGCTGGCCCGGTGAGCAGACCGGCGAGGACCCAGCGGGGTTTGGCCGGCAGGTCGCCGGCCGGCGCCGTAAGCCCGATATCGGCTGCGGTCATGTCGCCAGGACCTGGCAAGACTCGACGGGCAGGCGCACATGGGCGCGCTCGCCCAGGCCCGCGCCAATCCAGTCCCGGGGCGCGGCGACGCCCAGGATGTCCAGGCCCTCGCAGGCGACGCGGAACTCCACATAGGCGCCCATGTCGCGCACCTGGCTGATGATCCCGGCGACTTCATTGCAGCCGCCTCCGGCCGCCCGGGTGATCACCACGTCCTCCGGACGGATGGCCAGGGTGGCTGCCGCTCCGCCCATGCCGCAGGTAGCGCCGACCCTCAGCGGCGTCGCCCCATAGGTCACGGTCTGCCCGTCCAGGATCTGCACCGGCAGCAGATTGCTGGCGCCGATGAAGTCGGCGACGAAGCGGTTGGCCGGGCGCTTGTAGATCGACACCGGCGGCCCGTGCTGCTGGATCTGGCCCTCGCCCATCACCACGATGGTGTCGGCCATGGTCATGGCCTCGCGCTGGTCGTGGGTGACCAGGATGGTGGTGATCTTCAGCCGCTGCTGCAGGGCGCGAAGCTCGTTCTGCATCTCCTCGCGCAGCTTGGCGTCCAGGGCCGAGAAGGGCTCGTCCAGCAGGAAGACCGGCGGCTCCTGGGCCAGCGCCCGGGCTATGGCCACCCGCTGGCGCTGGCCGCCGGACAGCTGGCTGATGGCGCGGGTCTGCAGGCCCGGCAGGCGGACCAGCTCGAGCAGCTCGGCGACCCGCTCCTTGCGCCGCCGGGGATCGACGCCTCTCAGGCGCAAGGCGAAGGCGATGTTCTCGCCGACATTCAGGTGGGGAAACAGAGCCAGGGACTGGAAGACCATGCCGAATTGCCGGCCATTGGCCGCCTGGCCGGTGATGTCCTTGCCGTTCAGCAGGATGGCCCCGGAGGTGGGCGTCTCCAGCCCGGCGATCATCCGCAGGACGGTGGTCTTGCCGCAGCCCGAGGGGCCCAGGAAGCAGACGAACGCCCCGTGCGGAATGGAGAGGCTGACATGGTCGGCGGCCAGCTGGTCGCCATAGGCCTTGGTGAGGTCGCGCAGCTCCAGTCCGAACATGGCCGCCCCCTAGCTCGCCAGCATCTTGCTGAATTCCTGCACCATGAAGTCCATGTGCAGCCGGCGGGCCTCCAGGTTGGTGGCGATGGGGGTGGTGGGGCTGGTCACCTTGGCGCGCACCGCCTCGTCCAGGGTCAGCAGGTCGGGGCGGATCAGGGGCGGGGCGTTCATGCGCGAGGCGATCAGGTTCTGCGCCTGCGGCGTCAGCATGAAGTTGATGAACTCATGGGCTTCGGCGGTCTTGGTCGAGGCCGAGGGCTGGCACCAGCTGCCGAAATCGATCACCGGGCCTTCCTGGGGGAAGACCACCTCCAGGGGCGCGCCGCTCTGGATCAGGGTCTCGGCCACATCGGCGAAATAGACCCCGCCCTGCACCTCGCCGTTTTCCAGCGCGGTCTGCATGGTGCCCTCGCTCTCCCACCACAGGCGGGTATTGGGCTTGAGGCCGGCCATCTTCTCGACGCAGGCGCGGATGCCCGCCTGGGTGTTGAGCATCTCCGGGCCATCGAAATAGGTCGCTGCGGTGACCTCGTACATCGGACCTGAGCCCGTGCCGGCCAGGCCCCAGGCGTTGCGGCGCCCCGGCGCCCAAAGCTCGGTCCAGCTTGTCGGGGTAGGGCTTATGGTCTGCGGATTGGTGACCATGGTGAAGAACCAGCCGATCGCGCCGACGGCCGCCACCCCGTCCGGGGTGCGGGTGACATAGGAGTCCGGCAGGTTGGCGAGGTTGGGGATCTGGGCGGCGTCATAGGCGCGCCAGAGGCCGGCGGCATTGCCGCGCATGACGTCGACCGGGGCGCTGATGCAGAGGTCCATGGGGGTCTGGCCGGCCTTGTTGGCCTCGACCAGCTGCAGCAGGAACTGCAGGCCCGCCGGCTGGGGCATGGATTCCACCCGGATCCCGGTGGCCTCGGTGAACAGGGGGTAGATGTGCTGGCTCAGCGCCTGCTCGAAGTTCCCGCCATAGGTCGAGACCCGAAGGCTGCGGCCGCCGTCGCCGGCGCCGGAGCAGCCGGCCGTCGCAAGGGCCAAACCCGCGGCGCCGGCGCCCAGCAGCAGCCCTCGCCGCCCGATAAGTCCCTGGCCGGAAGGCGCTTTTCCGCCTCGTCGATCCGTCAAGTCCATGGTCGCCTCCGCACTGGCCGCCCCGCTGGGGCTGACCTGAGCCGATACCTCCGACCCCGCCGTGGCAAGCGATGGCGGGGGCCGTCTGTGAGCCGGTGGGAAATGCTTGGACGATGGGCGCCGCCCCTGGGCGCCCCGACTACGATTTGAACAATTCGTATTACTGAGCGGGGTTTCGGGCCTGATCGGCCGCCGGCCGCGCGCGCCTCGCCGGAATCTCCGACAAGGTCAGTTCGGCGGCGCAGGCGCCGAAGCCTGTCCGCTCTGCCATGGAGCGTTCACGATGAGCACCGGCGATCAGACCCCAGCCGTCGGCGAGATGGGAGCCAAGCTTCTCGCCTTCTCCGAAATCCCCGTGATCGATATCGCGGCCCTGACGGGCGGCGATCCCGAGGCCAAGGCCGCGACGGTGGCCGAGATCGGCCGGGCCTGCGAGACGGTGGGGTTTTTCTACATCAAGAACCACGGGGTGCCGCAGTCGCTGATCGACCGCACCTACGACCTGTCGAAACAGTTCCATTATTCGTCGCTTGAGCAGCGGCAGCGGGTGCACATCCGCAACTCGCCGGGCACCCGGGGCTGGGTGCCGATCTCCGACGAGGACGATGACGGTGATCCTGAACTCTATCGGCTGGTGGAGCCGAGTCCTGAGCACGACTATCTGACCAAGCCGCGCCTGCATGCGGCCTTCGACCTGGCTATCGAGATCGACGAGGATGATCCGGACTTCAAGGCCGGCAACCTGATGCTGGTGCCCAACCAGTGGCCGGACTGGATTCCCGGATTTCGCGACGAGGTGATGGCCTATTACGACGCCGTGCGTCAGGTGGGCGACCGGCTGTTCGAAGCCTTTGCCCTGCGGCTGGACCTGGATCCCGAATTCTTCCTTGAGCGGACGAAAAAGACTCCGTCACAGCTGCGCCTGCTGCACTATCCGCCCAACGACCGGCCCATGGACAACGACCATCTGGGCATCGGCGCGCATTCGGACTTCGAGTGCTTCACCATCCTCCACACCGGCGGGCCGGGGCTGCAGGTGATGAACGCCGCCGACGAATGGGTCTCGGCCCCGCCGGTCGAGGGCGCCTTCATCGTCAATATCGGCGACCTGCTGGAGGGCTGGACCAACGGGCGGTTCAAGGCGACCCAACATCGGGTGGTGAACACCGGCAAGGAGCGCTTCTCCATGCCGCTGTTCTTCGCCGTCGATTACGACGTGGTGGTCGAGCCGCTGCCGCAGTTCGTGTCGGCGGAAAACCCCTCCCGCTATACCCGCATCGTGGCCGGCGACCATCTGGCGGGCTTCAGCGTCCATGGGGCCAAGCACCTGCGCAAGAAGATCGTCCGTGGCGAGCTGAAGATCGACTTCCCGATCCACAAGGAGAACCCGTTCAAGCGCAAGGCGGTGAACGAGTACCAGGCCGAGAAAGCGGCCGAGGCCGCCGAAGCCAAGTCCAAGGAGCCAGCCCGTTGACCGTGGCCACTCAGACCGAGGTTTGCAGCCGGCCGCTGTTCATCGGCGGAACCTGGCGGGCTGGCGGCGGAAACGAATGGCTGGAGGTGCTGAATCCCGCCGATGAAAGCGTCGTCAGCCGCCATGCAGTGGCCACGGCGGCTGATCTGGATGAGGCCCTGGCGGCGGCCCAGGCCGGTTTCGAGGCTTGGCGCCAGACCACGCCCCTGCACAGGTCCGAGGTGCTGCGGGGCGCAGCCGCGCTGATCCGCCAGCGCCTGGACCCCATCGCCCGGGACCTGACCCGCGAACAGGGCAAGCCGCTCGCCCAGGCGCGCATGGAGATCGAGGGCTGCGCCCGGCATTTCGAGTGGGCGGCCGAAGAGGGCCGTCGCGCCTATGGCCGGGTGATCCCGGCCAACCAGCCGGGCCTCATGTGGACCGTGACCCGCCACCCGATTGGGCCGGTTGCGGCCTTCACCCCCTGGAACTTTCCGGCCTCCCAGGCAGCCGGCAAGATCGGCAGCGCGCTGGCGGCCGGCTGCTCGATGATCCTTAAGGGTCCGGAGGATGCGCCCGGCGGCTGCATCGCGCTCGCCCAGGCCCTGGCCGACGCCGGCCTTCCCGCCGGCGTGCTGAACCTGGTCTTCGGGCGCCCGGCGGAGATTTCCGCCCACCTGATCGCCTCACCGATCATCCGCAAGGTGTCGTTCACGGGCTCCGTCCCGGTGGGCAAGCTGCTGGCCGAGCAGGCCGCGCGGTGCATGAAGCCTTGCACCATGGAGCTCGGCGGCCATGCGCCGGTAATGGTCTTCGCCGACATGGACCCCATCGACGTCGCCCAGACCCTGGTCCAGGGGAAGTTCCGCAACGCCGGCCAGGTCTGCATCTCGCCCACCCGCTTCTATGTGGAGGCGAAGATCTACGATCAGGTGGTCGAGGCCTTCGTCGCCGGGGCCGAGAAGCTGGTGGTGGGCGATGGCCTCGACCCACGCACCGAGATGGGGCCCCTGGCCCACGACCGCCGGCTGGCGGCGGTGGAGGCGGCGGTCGCCGGCGCGGTGGAGGCCGGCGCCCAGGTGCGGACGGGCGGCGAGCGGCTGGGCAATCGCGGCTATTTCTACCGGCCTACTGTCCTGACCGACGCGCCCGAGAGCGCCGCGATCCTGCACGAAGAACCCTTCGGCCCCATCGCCATCCTGGCGCCCTTCACCGATCGGGAGGAGGCGATGGCCCGGGCCAATGGCACGGCCTATGGCCTGGCCGCCTACGCCTTCACCCGCTCGCAGGAGACCGCCGCCTGGCTGGGACGCAGCCTTGAGGCCGGCATGGTCGGCCTCAACACCTTCGCCGTCGGCGGCCCCGAGGCGCCGTTCGGCGGCGTCAAGGAGAGCGGCTATGGGCGCGAGGGCGGCATGGAGGGCATCGACGCCTATCTGACGCCGAAGGTCATCGCCCACCTGCCGCTCTAGGCGACTCTTAAGAGGCTGGCGTCAGGGTCAGCACCGTCTCCGTCGCCGCCTCGATGGCTGGTCGGCTGTAGAGCAGCGGCACATACTCGCCCTTCACCCACAGGGGAAAGAGGTCGCGATAGTGCGGACTGGCCGGGTCGCCGGATTGTCCGGGCGTATTGATCGCCACGCTGTTGTCCCAGGCGCCGACATCCAGGACCATGCGGAACGAGGCTCCGGACACCACCCGATAGTCGCTGGGCCGCCAGGTGGCCGCCAGCGGGCTCAGCATGGTCCCGGCCATGGGCGCGGGGCCGACCGCCAGACGCTCGGCGGCGTCCGTCGAAAGCCGCGGCGCCAGGGCGTGCTCGAAGCGGGCGTGATGCAGGTCGCCCCAGGTCCAGGACGAGGGATCGGGGCCGAGCTTCTCGTGGACTTCGTTCAGCGCCGCCGTCAGGCTGGCGGCCAGGATCGGCGCCCGTTCCGCCGGTGCGGCGGCGGTCAGATAGTCGCTGATGGCCGGCTGGTCGCCCTGGCCGATCAGGGCCTGGACGGCGGCAGGCGCCGCAGCCCGCACAGTGGCGCGGCCCAGATGCTTGAAGAGCCAGACCTCATAGAGAGCGGCCGCGGCGCTGTCGGCCTCGGTCCGGCCGTCCCAGTCCTGAAGCAAGGCGATGGCGGCGGCGAGGTCCGGCGCGGCCGCGGGGATGTCGCGCAGCAGGGGAATGAGGGCCGCGGCCGTCACATTGGTCGGATCGGTCTGCAGCGCCATGGCCTCGGCCAGGGTCAGATCGCGGTCAGCCTCCAGCACCTGGGAGATGCGGGCCATCCGTGCCGGATTGCTCCATTCGAAGCTGATCTGGCGCTCGGCCGGATAGTCGGCCGGCAGGTTGAACTGGTTGGCCGAGGCCAGCCAGCCGGTCTCGGGATTGTAGCGGCTGGGCAGGTCGCTTGCCGCCATATAGCCCGCCCATTCATAGCGGCCGTCGCCGGGCACGGGCATCAGCCCGTCCCAACCCCGGCGCACGGGCACGCGGCCCGCGGCGATCCAGCCGATATTACCGGCGGTGTCGGCATAGACCTGGTTTTCGCTGGGCGTGCCGAACCGGCTCATGGCGCCGGAAAATTCATCCCAGTTCTGCGCCGTCATGTAGTCGGACGAGCCGAAATAGGCCGAGGTGCCTGGATCGCTCCAGACGCTGCGGACGGCATAGGCGCGGCGCTGCTCAGGATCGGCGAACACCACCGGGCCATGGCGGGTGAACTTCAGCTCGACGGTGCGCGGGGCCTGGCCTTCGACCTCCACCGTCTCGGTGACGACCTCCATCGTCGCCCAGCCGTCGCCATAGCGATAGCGGTTCGGGTTCTCCGGATCGGTCTCGTAGACATAGAGATCCTCCTGGTCTGCCGGGAAGATGGTCAGGCCAAAGGCGATGGTCCCGTTATGGCCGATGGAGACGCCGGGCAGGGCGGGCTCGCCGGCGCCGATGGCCGAGAAGCCGGGCGCCTCCATATGGACGATGTAGCGCAGGGAGGGCACGCCGTGGGCCCGGTGCGGGTCGTTGGCCAGGATCGGCCGCCCGGTCGCCGTACGCGAGGGCGCGACGGTCCAGTTGTTGGAGCCGATGGCGTCGGCGGGGATGTCCTCGGCTTGGGCGACGACCTGGCCCGCGGTGAACTCGACCCCCTTGGTGGCCAACCGATAGTCGGCCAGGACGCCGGCCGGGATGGCGCAGGGGTCCAGGCCTTCGGGGATCGAGAGCTGGTGGGCAGGCTCCAGCCTTCGGTTCAGGGCGTTGGCCTCCAGCCCCGCCGCGCAGGTGATCAGGGCGCGCTCGACCTCGGCGGCGGCGTTGCGGGTCAGGCCATGGCTGCGGATGCGGACCACCTCGTCCGGCCGCCAGAGATCAGGGGTGGTCCCGGTGATCGTGAACTCTTCGGGCAGGGGACGGGCGCCGGCCCGGGTCTCGCCCACATAGGCGTTGATCCCGGCGGTGAAAGCCTCCGCATAGCCTTTGGCCTGTGGTCCGTAGGCGGCCCATTCGGCGGCCATGTCGCCCCGATAGAGGAAGAGCCGGGCGGCGCGGTCCTGGGCGGCGAAGTCCGGGCCAAAGTCCTTGGCCAGCAGGCCGAGCCCGCGCTTGCGCCACAGGTCGATCTGCCACAGCCGGTCACGGGCGACATTGTAGCCCTGCAGGAAGAAGGCGTCGCGGACGCTGGCGGCGTAGATGTGGGAGACGCCCCACTGGTCGACCAGGATTTCCGCCGGCGCTTCCAGGCCCGCGACCTGGTGGCTGGCGCGTGTCGGCTCAGCTGCTGTGGCGCCCGCCCAACCGGCGAGGGCGAGGCCGACGAGAACCCGACCCACCGTTCGTCCCAGATTCTGCGCCATGAGCCTCAAGCCTCCCTTGTGTCTTTTCGTTGGGGGCAGCTAAGCGGCTCGCGGCGGCCGTGGCAATGAAGGGCGTCAGGCCTTGCGCGGCGGCCAGGGGATGAAGCCCGAGGTCCGGCGGATATAGGCGGCGTATTCGGGCCGCCGGTGCTCCATGCCCTTTTCCACCGTCGGCGCGCCGCTGCCCTTGGTCAGAAGCAGGGTGATGAGGATGGGGCCGAGGATCGACCAGGCGCCCAGCCCGGTCTCGGCGGCGATCAGATAGAGGCCCCACCAGAGGCAGGCGTCGCCGAAATAGTTGGGGTGACGGGTGTAGCGCCAAAGGCCGGTGTCGAGCACCTTGCCCTTGTTGGAGGGATCGCCCTTGAACCGGGCCAGTTGCGCGTCGCCGATCGCCTCGAAGGCCAAGCCGAACAGGGCCAGCGCCGTTCCGATTGCGGCCAGCAGACCGAACTGCGCCGGGGTTTCGATCTGGCCCAGCTGGACGGGCAGGGCGACGATGTACTGCAGCGGCGCCTGGGGGGCGAAGACCAGGATCGCCGCGGCCAGGGGAAAGCCCCAGCCGTGCTTTTCCTTGGCGTCGGAGATCATCTCCTCGTAGCGGCGGTCGGCGCCGTGGCCACGCCATCGGCGAAACAGGTGGCCGCCCAGCCGCGCCGCCCAGGCGGTGGCGATCAGGGCCAGCAGGCAACCATGGAGGCCTGAGCCGCCGCTGAAGACGAGACTGGTCCAGGCGAGCAGGGCCATGCCGATGGGCCACCAGGCGTCGATGAAGCTCACATCGCGCAGCTTCAGGGCGACCGCCCAGAGCAGGCCGTAGGCGGCGAGCAGCACCAGGGCGTTCAGGGTCAGAATCTGCCAGAGCGGCACGCGGGTCTCCTTGCGGGTCTTCGCACAGACTACGCGCCAGACCCCGGCGGGGATGCGCCGTTAGGTGGCCTGAGCGGCGGGCTCGGCCTCTTCGGGCGGCCGCACCACCGCGGCCACGGCCATGTCGGCCGTCACATTGCCGACGGTGCGGAAGATGTCGGGGATCACCTCGACGGCCAGCAGGATGGCCAGGATCTCCACCGGCGCGCCCAGGGCCAGGCAGATGGGGGCCATGCTGGCGAAGAAGGAAATCTGCCCCGGCAGGCCGACGGCGCCCACGCTGACGGCCAGCGAAACCGCGATGGCCGCGGCGATCTGTCCGGCGCTGGGCTCCAGGCCATAGAGATGGATGATGAAGAAGGCCACGGCGAGGTTGGCCACCGGGCTGGTCATGCGGAAGACGGCCACCGCCAGGGGCAGGACCACGCCGGTCACCTGGGCCGGAGCGGCCAGTTCATCACGGGTGCGCTCCACCATGGCGGGCAGGCAGGCGAGCGAGCTCTGGGTGCTGAAGGCCAGGGCCTGGACCGGCGCGCAAGCGCGCGCGAAGAGGCCGAGATCGCGCCCGCGCAGGGCCGCCACGAGGCCATAGGGCAGGATGAGCGCGCCGATGGTCACCGCTGAGACCATCAGGACGTACTGGGTCAGGGCGCCGGCGGCGTCGAGGCCCGTGCGCAGGCCGATTCCCAGGGCCAGGGCGAAGACGCCGATGGGCGCCGCCACCAGCACCCAGCGGACGATGACGATCATGGTCTCGGCCACCGCCTGGAAAAAGCCGATGAGCGGTGCGCGCAGGTCGTGGCGCAGGCGGGTGGCGGCGAAGCCGAACACTAGGCCGAAGACCACGATCTGCAGAATGGCGTCGTCGGCTGCGGCGCGGATCGGATTGGCCGGCGCCAGGGTCGGCAGCCATTCGCGGAAGCCTGTGGTCGCCGCCGGCACGGCGCCGCCCTGGACCGCGCCGGTCAGGGCGGCGCCGCTGGCGGGATCCACCGGCCAAAGGGCCAGCAGGCCGCTGATGGCGCCTGCGCCATAGAGGGCCGCGACCAGCAGCACGGCGGCGAAGATCATGAAGGCGCGGGCCGCCAGCCGCCCGGTGGCGGCCGCGTCGGCGGCCGAGGCCACCCCGGTCACCAGCAGGGAGAAGACCAGCGGCACGATGGTCATGCGCAGGGCGTTGAGCCACAGCACGCCGATGGCCTGCACCGTCTCGGCGCCGACCACGAGTGCGGGAGTCCCGACCGCATGGATCGCCGCGCCCGCCAGGAGACCGCTCACCAGGGCGGCGAGCACAAGAACGCTGAGGGATCTGAACATCAAGAATCTCCGACCGGGCGGCAATGGTGGCACGCCCTGGACGCCAAGGCTCATTGGAAACGCCGCGCCGCCGTGACGGCTCCGCTATGCCGGAGCTCAGGCCACCGAAAGGGCTTCGGCGGGCTCGGCTGCGTCGAGGACGTTCACGATGGCCTGAAGCAACGCTTCCACCCGCAGGGGCTTGGCCACGGCGTCGTCCATGCCGACGGCCGTGTATTCCTGCAGCTGATGGGTCATCACATTCGCGGTGACCGCCAGGATCGGCGTGCGGGGCAGACCCCGCTCGGCTTCGAGCGCGCGGATCGCGCGGGAGGCCTCGACGCCGTTCATGCGGGGCATCTGGATGTCCATCAGCACTAGGTCAAACCCGCCCTGGGCGAAGGCCTCCACCGCCGCCTGGCCATCGTCGGCCAGCACCAGCTCGGCCCCCAGGGGCGTCAGCAGGGCGCTTAGCACCTGCTGGTTGGTCCGATTGTCCTCCGCCGCCAGGATGCGGAGGGCGAGCGGCTCCTCGTCGTCGGCCCCAGGCGCGACCGTACTGCGCTCCAAGGGCAGGACGAGGGTGAAGAGCGAGCCTTGTCCGCTGCGGCTCGTCGCCTGCAATACGCCGCCCATCAGGCCGGCGAGACGATGGGTCATGGCCAGGCCGAGGCCCGCGCCGCCATGCCGTCGCGTCGCCGAAGCGTCGGCCTGGGCGAAGGCTTCGAACAGCCGCTCCAAATCGTCCTCAGCCATGCCGACCCCGGTGTCCTGCACGGTGATGACCACGCCGCTCTCATCGGCCTGCAGCGCCGCGCGCACCACGACCTCGCCGCGCTCGGTGAACTTCAGGCCGTTGGAGGCGAGGGCGCTGACCATCTGGGCGATCCGCGCGCCGTCGCCGCGCCAGTGGCCTTGCAGGGCCGGCGAAATCTCGACCGTGAAGCCCACACCTTTGGCTTCGGCCTCGGGGACGAAGGGCGCGCAGGCGGCCCGGATGCGGGCGGCGAGATCAAAGTCCTGCGCCTCAAGTTCCAGCCTGCCGGCCTCGATCTTGGCGATGTCCAGGACGTCGTCGAGCAGCGTCAGCAGGGTCGCGCCGGACTCCCGGATGATGGACAAGCGCTCTCTCTGAGCCTCGCACAGCGGATGGCGGTCCATGACCTGGGCCATGCCGAGCACGCCGTTGAGCGGGGTGCGAACCTCGTGGCTCATATTGGCGAGGAAGTCGCTCTTGGCGCGGCTGGCCGCCTCGGCCGCGTCGCGGGCGCGGGCCAGGGCCTCGGACGCCAGGGTCTGCTCGGTGACGTCATGCATCACCAGGACGAAGCCGCCGTCGGGGGTGTCGCCGACCTCGATTCGGAACACCCGGCCGTCGGGGGTGGGAAAGGCGCCCTGGGCCACGATGTCGTCCAGGGCGATGCGCGAGAGACTGGCGCCCTTCAACCGAGTCTGCAGGACCTCGGAGTTCACCAAGCGCTGGCCAAGCGCGGTGAGGGACAGGCCTTCATGTGGCCGGACGCCATAGAGTTCTAGGATCTGCGCATAGGGCGCATTCCAGAAGATAAGGCGTTGGGCGCCATTGAAGAAGGCCAAGGCCGAGGGTGCGCTGTCCAGCGCGCCGGCCAGCGCACCCAGGGTCGCCCTCTGGGTCAGCCGCTCCACCAGTTGGATGACGACCGCGGCGCTCAGGATGAGGAGCACAGCCGCACCGGTGGCCAGGGCCAGGGCCTGGCGGCTGATCAGGTCGCCATCCAGCACCATGCTGGCGTCGGGGCGCAGGATCACCGCGCCCATGGCTGAGAAGTGCAGGATACAGATCGTCGCCGCCATCAGGAGCGGACCGGCGCGCCGGTCCCGGGCGCGGCCCTGGTCGATCATGAAGGCCAGGCTCGCCCCGGCTACGCCAATGACGCAGGCGATCCCCGCCAGGACCAGATCCCACGTCACCACCGCGGGCACGCGAACGGCGGCGACGCCCATGAAGTGCATGACGGCCACGGAAGCGCCGGCGATCAGGCCGCCGCCCAGGGCCAGGGCCGGGGCGGGCCGTCCACGGACCAGGATGAAGGCGGCGGTCATGCCCAGGACCGGGGCGACCATCGAGCCCAGGGTCAGGTCCAGACGGTAGCCGATGTCGAGCATGGGCTGATAGGCCAGCATGGCCATGAAATGGGTGGCCCAGACCCCCATCCCGGCCACTAAACCTGGGCCGATCATCCAGGCGGCGGGGCGCCGCGCCATGACGGCCCGGTGATAGCTGGCGAAGCCGGCGAGGGCCGAGGCGATGCAGATCGCCGCCGCAATCGCGACAAGCCAGAGATCGTGCTCGTCGCGCAAACAGGTGATGACGGCGTACATGCGTTCAGAGGCCTCCAAGGCAAGGCTTAACCCATGGGCTCATAGCTATTCCTTAACGGCGTTCATCGAACCGCCTGAGTGTATCTGCCGCAGGCCAGTCGCACGAAGGGCGGCCACGGCGGGCGCCCCGTTCACGCCAAACGATGGACATCCAGTTCCCTCCAGAGCGGATTGAGATCACGCGACCTTCGCCGTGCGGGCTGCGTCCAGCCTCCTCGCCCCGTAGTCGGCGGCCACAGGCAGCTCTCTTGTCCGCTGCCCAAGGGCTGAGGCGACAACGAGGCGTCGCAGGGCGGCCCCTATGCTCGCGAGGTGGTGGGGAAAGAGAGCATGCTGACGGTCTGGGGACGCGCCGATTCATCGGCCACGGCGCGGGTCATGTGGACTCTGGCCGAAACGGGGCTGGCGCACCGGCGGCGCGACTGGGGCGGCGCCTTTGGCGGCGGGGATGACCCGGCCTTTCGTGAGCTGAGCCCGCACGGCCGCATTCCGGCGATCACCCGCGACGACGGGTTCAATCTTTGGGAGTCCAACACCATCATCCGCTGGCTGGCCACGATCCGCCCCGAGGCGGGGCTCTGGCCAGCGGACGAGGCCGCCCGCTGGCAGGCTGAAGCCTGGATGGACTGGTCGGCGGCGCCAGGGCGGGCGATGGGCCCGCTGCGCACCGCCTATCGCCGCCTCGCCCCCGACCCGGCCGAAATTAGCAGGACCATCGCGACGGCCACGGAGACTTTCGCCGTGCTCGACGCCCGGCTGACGGATCGGGCCTTCGTCATGGGCGATCAGTTCACCGTGGCAGACCTCGCCCTGGGCGTCGTCGCCCATCGATGGTTCCGCATTCCTGAAGCCTTGGAGCGGCCCGACCTGGCCGCGCTGAAAGCCTGGCATCAACGCCTCTGCGCGCGACCAGCCTATCAGGAACACGTGGTGGCCAAGGTCAGCGCCCGGGCCCAGACGCTGGGCATGGGCGACTGAGGCCCTTCGACCCCTCGCGGAATTTCACAGGTGTGCTAGAGGCCGTCGCATGTCGACCCCGCTCTCGCGCATCCGCAACTTCTCCATCGTGGCTCACATCGACCACGGCAAATCCACCCTGTCCGACCGGCTCATCCAGGAGACCGGCGGCCTCACCCAGCGTGAGATGAAGGAGCAGGTGCTCGACTCCATGGAGATCGAGCGCGAGCGGGGCATCACCATCAAGGCCCAGACGGTGCGGCTGAACTACAAGGCCAAGGACGGGGAGACCTATGTCCTGAACCTGATGGACACCCCTGGCCATGTGGACTTCGCCTATGAGGTCAGCCGCTCGCTGGCCGCCTGCGAGGGCTCGATCCTGGTGGTGGACTCAAGTCAGGGCGTCGAGGCCCAGACGCTCGCCAATGTCTATCAGGCCATCGACAACAACCACGAGATCGTGCCGGTCCTGAACAAGATCGACCTGCCGGCGTCGGAGCCCGATCGGGTGCGTGAGCAGATCGAGGATGTCATCGGCATCGACGCCAGCGACGCCATTCTCTGCTCGGCCAAGACCGGGGTCGGCATCGCCGACCTGCTGGAGGCCATCGTCACACGCCTGCCGGCGCCCAAGGGCGACCGGGACGCGCCGCTGAAGGCCCTGCTGGTCGACGCCTGGTATGACGCCTATCTCGGCGTCATCGTCCTGGTGCGGGTCATCGACGGCACGCTGAAGGCCGGTCAGAAGGTCAAGATGATGCAGAACGGCTCCACCTATCAGGTGGACCGGATCGGCGTCTTCCTGCCCAAGCAGACCGAGACCGAAGAGCTTGGCCCCGGCGAGATCGGCTTCATCACCGCCCAGATCAAGGAAGTCGCCGACGCCGCCGTCGGCGACACCATCACCGACGAGAAGCGCCCGACGGCCCAGGCCCTGACCGGCTTCCGCGAAGCCCAGCCGGTGGTGTTCTGCGGCCTGTTCCCGGTGGACGCCAACGACTTCGAGGACCTGCGCGCGGCCATCGGCCGTCTGCGCCTGAACGACGCCAGCTTCTCCTACGAGATGGAGACCAGTGCGGCGCTCGGCTTCGGCTTCCGCTGCGGGTTCCTAGGATTGCTGCACCTGGAGATCATCCAGGAGCGGCTGAGCCGCGAGTTCGACCTCGATCTGATCGCCACGGCGCCCAGCGTGGTCTATCGCGTGCAGCTGACCAACGGCGAGGAGATCGAGCTCCACAATCCGGCCGACCTGCCCGATCCGGTGCGTATCGACACCATCGCCGAGCCCTGGATCAAGGCCACCATCCTGACGCCCGACGAGCACCTGGGCTCGATCATCAAGCTCTGCCAGGATCGCCGCGGCGAACAGCGGGAGCTGTCCTATGTGGGCTCGCGCGCCCTGGTGGTCTACGACCTGCCTCTGAACGAGGTGGTCTTCGACTTCTATGACCGTTTGAAATCCATCTCCAAGGGCTATGCCTCCTTCGACTATTCGATCGAGGAATACCGGGTGGGCGACCTGGTGAAGATGTCGATCCTGGTCAACGCCGAGCCGGTGGACGCGCTCTCCATGCTGGTCCACCGCAATCGCGCCGAGATGCGCGGTCGGGCCATGGTGGAGCGGATGAAGGACCTGATCCCGCCGCACATGTTCCAGATCCCGATCCAGGCGGCCATTGGCGGCCGGATCATCGCCCGGGAGACCATCCGCGCCCTGCGCAAGGACGTGACGGCCAAGTGCTATGGCGGCGACGCCAGCCGCAAACGCAAGCTGCTGGACAAGCAGAAGGCCGGCAAGAAGCGCATGCGCCAGTTCGGCAAGGTGGAGATTCCGCAGGAAGCCTTCATCGCGGCGCTCAAGATGGACGCGGATTAGCCTGCCCTGGGGGCGAACCGGAATGACCGACCTGTCGCACCCGACGTCCCCCGCCTCTGAGCCCGCCCGGTCGGAACGCTTGCGGGTCGCCATCGCCCAGACGGAGGTGGCGTTCGATGCGCGGGTGAACGGCCCGCGGATTCGCGCTCAGATGCGCCAGGCCGCCGCCGCCGGCGCGCGGCTCATCCAGTTCACCGAAGGCGCCATGTCCGGCTACCCCTCGGGGCCTGGAAAACAGGCCCTGAGCGGGTGGGACATCGACTGGTCGGGGTTGCGAGCCGAGTTGGAAGAGACGGCCGCCCTGGCGGCGGACCTCTCCCTCTGGACCGTCATCGGGGCCGCCCATCGGCTCACGCCGCCGCACCTTCCGCACAACAGCCTCTACGTGATCTCCGACCGAGGCGAGATCGCAGGCCGCTACGACAAGCGCCTGCTGTCCTATTCGGAGGTGACAGAGTGGTATGCGCCTGGGGCGCAGCCGCTGATCTTCGAGGTGGACGGCTTCCGCCTCGCATGCCTGCTGTGCATCGAAATCCAGTTCCCCGAACTCTTCGTGGAGTGCTCGCAGCTCGGCGCGGATCTCGTCCTGCTCTCGACCTTTTCGCGGGACCCGATGTTCGCCGTCCAGGCCCAGGGGCATGCGGCCTGCGGGACCTTCTGGCTCGGCTTCGCCGTGCCGGCCCAGTATAGCGACGCTGCGCCCGCCGGCTTGGTGGGCCCTGACGGCCGATGGATCGCCAAGGCGCCGGCCGACGGCCAGCCGGCCCTGGTGGTCGCCGACCTGGACAGGATGGATGAGCACCTGCATGTGGCCCTGGACCACGCCCGTCCCTGGCGCGCCCGGGCGCGGGCCGGCGCCTTGCATGAGCGCGCGCGCGTTCTCGACTCCCGTAGCGCGGATATCTTGAGCTTCTGATCGCCGCCGGGCGAGGTTGCGCGAGCGCGGGACGTCCAGACCGCCCCGGCTCAGGGAAAGACGCCGAGCTCGCTCAGGCTGACATAGCGCTGGTCGCCTTCGCCGCCATTCAGGCCCTTGATGCGGATGGCGAGCGTTTGCACCGGGGGGAAGTCCATGCGGTAGGCGCCGTAGTGCGGACGCAGATGCTTGTCGTTCTGCAGTACGGGCTCAGGCGACATAAGTACCCCCGGCACCGCGACCCATCTGCCCTGGCCATCCAGTTGCTCGACGCTGAGGGAGGTCATCCAGCCGCCGTACTCGCCCATCCGCCCGACCGTAAGCAGGACGCTGCCAATGGTCTGGGGAGAGGACCAGCGGTATCCGAACGTTTCAAGCTTCGTAGCGGCCTTGGGGCTCTCGACGCTTGTCCCGCCATAGCCGACGCCGTCGCGGAGAAGCTCCAGGCGTTGAGGCTCGGCCGGACCCAGCACCTCGCCAGCCTGCAGGGCGAGGTTGCGGCCCACGACCACGATGTCGAGCCGTTGGGATTGGCGCCGGCCGTCATCGGGCGTGGCCGTGAGTTCGGCCTCGTAGTCGCCCGGCTGGGTTGGCGTCCCGGTCACCCGGCCGGCGGCGTCCAGGCCTACGCCGGGCGGCAGGCCCTGCGCGGTCCAGACGACTCCCGAGCCTCCGGCGTGGATGGGAAGATCGACCGGCGCGCCCTGGAGCAGGGTCTGGGGCGGCCAGGCGGCCAGTTCGAAGGGGGCCTTGAAGCTCGCCCGCGGATTCACCTCATAAGCCGGCTGCTCCTCGGTTCCGACCTGGCGTCCGCCTTGCGCGAGGATGTTGGCGATCGCGAGCGTCGTGGTCCGCTGAGCCATGTCGCGCAAGGACGCGTTGGGCAGGTCTCGCCGGGAGCGGTTGAGATAGCGGTCATTGAATGGCAGAGCCCAGCCTTCGACCGGCCGAAGCAGGGCGTCGGGGATCGCCGCCAGCCCGTGGGCCGCGCCCAGCAGACCGGCGACCGTCGCGGCCTGATTGTCGGCGTCAAAGCCCATGGCCGAAGCGAGGTCGAGTGTGCGCTGAAAGTCGCCCTCGCCGTAGAGCAGGGCGAGGATCGCGCAGGCGCCGTTCAGATTGGCGTCCCAGATCGACCGGGGGGCGGCCTGCACATAGTAGGCTTCGGCCACCTCCCGCCGGGCGGCGCGCCAGTCGTCGGGATAGCGCCGCTTCAAGGCCTTGGCGAAGGTGATCACCTCCCGGAACTTGGCGCCGGGGGGCAGGGCTGCGGCCCCGATGTCGATGAGCTTCTCTACGTCGGGTTCGTAGAAGGCGGCCGCGAACATGGCGCCATAGGCGATCGTCGGCTCCGTGCCGACGCCGTCAGCGCTGACCCGCGCGGCCCAATCGGACTTGGCGGCGGCATAGTCGACCATGCCAGGCGCCGTAATGGCCCAGATCTCGTTGATCAGCTGCGGATCGATCTGAAACCATTCCGGGTTCAGTTCGCGCGCGCCGGTATAGGGCGGGGCGTAGCCCATATGCATCAGCGCCAGGGCCTGGCGGTTGGCGATCCAGACCCAGTCATCGACATGGGCCATCCAGGCCGAGCGGATCTGGCCATAGGTTGGCTCGAGGCCCGCCTGCTCCATGAGCTGGAGGTAGATGTACTCAATGTCGGTGTCGTCGTCGGAAAAGGCGCCGCCGAAGGCGTCCATCACCCCGGTCATCCGGGTCGCCCCGAAGTGCGACTGATAATAGGGAATTTCGAGGAAGTCGTAGCCATAGGGAAAGGCGTCCGGGCCCGGCTCATCGATATGGATATTCTCGTGGGGCAGGCCGTAGATGTTGCCCACCAGCTGTCCGAGCCAGGCGGCATAGATGCGATCGTAGAGTTCGGCTTCCGAAATCCGGAGCGGGGCCGGCTCCGCCGCCTGCGCCTTGGCCGACGGCGCCAGAGCCAAAAGGGCGGCTCCCAGAGCCGCCGCTAGACATCGTCCACCCATCGCCATCCTGATCCCCTCAATGCGCCCAAGCTTGAGGATAGCCAAGTCGCCCGGCTTACTCTTTCACGAGGACGCCCGCGCTTTTGCGCGGTCGCGCCTGCCGTGAGCCCGGACGCAACGGCCGGCCGGGCGGCGGCCAGGTCGGAAGCCAGAGGCGGCGCCGGCCCACCGGGTTCCTGAGCGCCTCAGTCCTTCCACGTCTCCGCGCTCGGTGGCGCCTTGGCGGGTGGTCTGGTTTCGGCGAAGGGAGCGTATCGGGCGCGGGCTTCGGCCACGCGGCGGGCCATGTCTTCGGCGACGTCCGGATGCCGTGACAGCAGGGAATAGGTCTCGCCGGGATCGACGACGAGGTCGAACAGCAGTGGGTAGCGATGCTGGTCCAGCGGGATGTCCATGGTCCGGTAGTAGGACCGCACGACATATTTCCAGCGCGGGGTGCGTACGGCGGCCACGTGCAGATTGTCGAACAGGATCACCTGGTCGTGCGGCGAGGACTCGCCGCGCAGGAGAACGCCGGAGAGGTCGGCGCCGTCGATCCCCTCGGCCGGCGGCGCCAGGCCCGCCATGGCCGCGATCGTCGGCAGCAGGTCGAGATTGCTGGCCAGGGCGTCGGAGACCGTCCCGGCGGGGATCGTCCCCGGCCGCCAGGCGATGAAGGGCACGCGGTAGCCGCCCTCCCACGCCGCTCCGCCCTTGCGGTCGCGGAACGGACCGGTGGAGCCCTCGAACCAGGGACCGTTGTCGGAGGTGAAGACCACCATCGTGTCCTCCGCCAGACCCATGGCCTCCAGCCGGCGCAGCAGGCGGCCCACCTGGGCGTCCACCTCTTCCACCACCTCGCCATAGTCGCCGGCCGGGGAGCCCATCGGATCGTCGGGATTGGGCCGTAGAGGCACGTGCGGGGCCGTCAGCGCCAGCAGGATGAAGAAGGGCTCGTTCCGGTGGGCTTCGACGAAGGCGGTGGTCTCTTCGAAGAAGTGTTGGGTGAGTTTGGCGAAGTCGGCCTTGGACTCGCTCATCGGCGCCTCACCCTCGCCGTCATAGAGGGTGAGCGGCCGCATATCGTGGCTGTAGGGCAGGCCCATGAAGCGGTCGAAGCCGAACCGCTGCGGCGGCCAGTGGGGCGAGACGTGGCCCAGGTGCCACTTGCCGATCAGGGCGGTGGCGTAGTCGGGCTTCAGCAGCCGCGGAATGGTCGGCGCCTCGGGCGGCAGTCCGTTGGTGTCGGCGGGCTGGATCACCTCGCGCGCCAGGCCGTGGCGGATGGCGTAGCCGCCGGTGAGCAGGCCGGCCCGGGACGGGGTGCAGACATTGGCCGAGGCGTAGAAGTCGGTGAGCCTTGCCCCCTCCGCCGCCATCCGGTCGAGCTGCGGCGTGCGGATCATCGTGCCGCCGTCGCAACCGATGTCGCCATAGCCGAGATCGTCGGCCAGGATGACGATGAAGTTGGGCTTGCGCGGCATGGCTGTTTCTCCAGGGCGGCGAGACCACGCGGCAAGGCGGGGTAGCGATCAGCCGAGGGCGCCGGGGCCGGCAGGTCAAGTCCTGGCGACGGACGAGGGAACCGGATCGGTTCCCATCGCGTCATTGGCGGTATGACCCGTCTTGCCAACCTTCGCCTCGCCCGCGGCGCCCGCTACGCCAGCGTGGCCCTGGCGCCGCTTTTCGCCGCCTTGGCCCTCGCCGCCTGCTCGGACCCCGCCGGGGAGGCCCAGTCGCCCGAGGCCGCGGCCCCCGCCACGCCCGTCGCCCCCGAGACCGCGCCCCAGTCCGGGGCGCGCAGAGACACGGTCGGCGGCGATGGGTCGGACATCGTCCTCAACGGCCTGACCGGCGACGAGATCGACGCGGCGGGACTGTCGGGGGAGCTGGCCTGCGCCTTTGTGGGCGAGGGAGACCAGATTCTGCTGCACGCGAAGGGCGTTGTGGCCTCGTCCGATCCCGCCCAGGGGGTGGTGAAGGTCGGGGACTATGTGGAGCGCGTCGGCGCGCCGGGCGGCTTTGACGGCATGTTGCGTGGCGCGAGCTTCACCGGCCAGGGCAAGACGGTTGTGATCGAGGTGACCGGCGCTCCCATCGGTAGCGGGGAATCGCCGCCCAATCCCGCCACGCTCACCTATCAGCGCGCCGATGGCGCCAGCCGCGTCTTCAACGGCCTGTGGACCTGCGGCCCCTAGCTCGCCCAGGGGCCGCTCCGGGCCAGGCTAGCTCAACCGGACTTCGCCGACCTTGTCTGCATAGTCCTGCTTGGGATCGCGGCCCATCATCACCTTGATGCCGGCGAACAGGCTGTGCTCGTTCAGCCAGATCTGGGCCCGTTCCGGCTCGAAGCGCAGCAGCTGCAGCTTGGGATCATCCTTGCCGCCCTCGTACCAGGCCGCCACGAAGGGGTTCCACAGGCGCTCGATCGTGTCCCGGTCGTTGTCCGGGACCAGCCGGCCATGGATGGTGGCGAACAGCTCGTGGTCCTTGGAGGCGAAGTGGGCCATGGCCCGATGGCCCGTCCCGGCGGCCTGCACCAGATCCACGCCCTTGGCGCTGAAGATCCAGATGGGTCCACCCTCATCACCCTCGATCTGGGCGGTCATCGGCTGGCTGTGGCCCTCCTCAATCCCCGTCAGTCCCAGCATGAGGGTTCGATCGGATTTCAGGGCTTTCCAGAACTTGGCTTCGAGTTCGGCGAGGTCCGCCATGGCGGGGCTCCTTCAGGTGGGGAATGGATGTCCCAAGCCGAACGAGGCCGAGACCTCGGCGTTCCCTAGCCGCCCCGCACCTGAGCGCCGATCGCGGCAAGATCCTCAGCCGTGCCGAAGGCGGCCGCTTCGCCTTCGCCGCGCAGGGCGTAGCTCGACGGGACCATTTCTGGTCCCTCGCCCGGCGGCAGGGGCGGAGTGTAATAGCCCAGGGCGTAGCCGCCGAGCGCATAGCCCAGCAGGTCCTGCAGGTCTTTGGGGAGGGTGCGGGCGATATCCGGCGGGCAGGACAGGTACTGGTTCTCTTCCTGCCGGAGCCAGCCGAGCGCATAGGTGATGTTGAGACCCCAGCGGTCCTCACCGCCCCGATGCGCGCCGCCGCCGTGGAAGACGCTGCCCGTATAGACCAGCACCGATCCGGCCGGCATCAAGGCTTGGGTGATCTCATGTCCCTGTGGCCGGCGATCGTCCGGCCAGGTCTGTGAGCCTGGAACCACCTTGGTGGCGCCATTTGCGGCGGTGAAGTCGGTCAGCGCCCAGATGGTGTTGAGCTGCGGCTCGACCCCCTTCAGGTGCGCGCCCCAGGCCCAACGGTCGCGGTGGATCGGCTGGGCGTCCTGGCCCGCCATGATGCGGATGAGCTGGGTGAGATGCAGACGCCACCGCTCGCAGTTGGGCTTGAGCAGATGGGCGCACAGGGCCTGGATCTGCGGGTGGGTCACCAGGGGACGGCAGGCGGGGGCGCGGGCGACCAGGGCGCCGGTGCGGGTGGTGCGCACGCCGGTGAAGCCGTCCCGGCCAACCGGCGTCGCCTCCACATAGGGCGCAAGCTCGGCCTTGAGCGCAGCCATCCGGTCCGGCGCTATGGCGTCATCGAGAATGAGTGCGCCGTCGTGGTCCAGGACTGCGGCGATGGCGTCGGCCGGCGCGTCCGCCGGCAGATGGGTCAGTTCGGCCATGGTTTCCTTGCCCGCGGGGCTTTGGCGTTCCGGGCCTGCCGTGCCCCGGCGGCGGCCCATGGGCCTCAGCATGCCTCCGCCGGGGATCATGGCCAAGCGGTTGTCCGATGGGCGCGAACGCGGCAAGGTCGGGTTTCCGACAATTCCATCCGGGAGGGCGCGATGGCCTACAAGTTCGAAATCTTCAAAGACAAGGCCGGCGAGTTCCGCGTTCGCTTCCGGGCCTCCAACGGCGAGGTCATGTTCTCATCCGAGGGCTATGCGTCCAAGTCGAGCGCCAAGAACATGATCGAGTCGATCAAGAAGAACGCCCCTGACGCCGATGTGCAGGACGACAGCGCCGCCTGAGGTCGCGCCATTTCCATTGATCCTGGCTTGCGGCGTCGCTTACATCGCGTCGCAAGCTGGACCAGGGGGTCCGGCGTCCTGGAGACCTGATTTCCCATGCGCAAGGTGCTGATCCTGGCCGCTTTGGCGGCTGCCCTGATGGTTTCGGCCTGCAACACCGTGGCCGGCGTCGGCCGCGACATGGAAGCTGCGGGCTCAGCGGTGAAGAGCACGGCCGAGGACATCAAGCGCTAGAGATGCCGGCGCGCCGGACGGAGGCGAGGACGTTTCCATGCGACGGCGCGCCACCCTTTCGCCAGAGCTGGCGAGGGCGCATATGGTCTCTATGAGCCAGCCCCCACGTCCCAGCTTCTTCGCCGCCCTGAAGCGTGGCCTAAAGGGCCGCTGCCCGGCGTGCGGCGACGGCGCGCTGTTCTGGCGCTATCTGAAGGTGGAGCCGGCCTGTCCGGCCTGTGGCCATGACCTGGCCCAGTACCCCGCCGATGATGGCCCGGCCTATTTCACCATCCTGATCGTGGGGCACCTGGTCGTGGGCCCCATTCTGCTCTTTCCCTTCATCTGGCAGGCGCCGCTCTGGGCGGTTATCCCGGCCACGCTGCTGCCGCTGGCCGGCCTGACCCTCTTGCTGCTGCCACGAATCAAGGGGGCCTTCATCGGTGGGCTCTATGTGCTGGGGGTGAAGGAATCCGACGCCCACCTGCACAGCGCCGACGCCGCCGACTGAGGCGCCGGCCGGCCGCGCGCTCGCCATGGGCGCCCTTGGTCAGATCCAGCCGGAACCTGCGCCGTTAGCGCCCGTTCTGTGGTCAAGGCTGGGCGAACCACGGGGTTCGCGCCTTGGGAGAGCATCCGATGTCGCTTGGCACAATCCTTCTGATCATCCTCGTCCTGGCGCTGATCGGCGCCCTGCCCACCTGGGGCCACAGCCGTAGCTGGGGCTATTTCCCGTCTGGGGGCCTGGGTCTCATCCTGGTGATCGTGCTGATCCTGGTGCTGATGGGTCGAATCTAGCCCGCGCCGTCAGATCCCCGCCGGCAGAGGCTCGATTGAGGGCTTTCGCTGGCGGGCGGACCTCCCTAGCATCGTGCGAACGATAAGACGCAGCGGGGGGCGGCGGGCATGACGGCGACGGAAACAGGCGCAGACTCTCAGGCCCCCCCTGGGCTTCTGACCCCGGGTCTGACCCCGATCCAGCGGTTCAAGGCCATAGCCGGCGGTTCGGCGGGGAACCTCGTAGAGTGGTACGACTGGTTCGCCTATTCGTCCTTTGCTCTCTATTTCGCCCCCCACTTTTTCCCCTCCGGCGATCCGACGTCGCAGCTGCTGCAGGCGGCCGCCGTCTTCGCCATCGGCTTCCTGGCCCGCCCTGTCGGCGCCTGGATCATGGGCCTCTATGCCGACCGGGCCGGACGCAAGGCCGCGCTGAGCCTGGCCGTGGCCATGATGTGCGCCGGGTCCCTGGTGATCGCCGTGATCCCCGACTACGAGGTGATCGGCGTGGCCGCGCCGGCCGTCCTGCTGCTCGCCCGTCTGCTGCAGGGGCTGTCCGTGGGGGGCGAGTACGGCGCCAGCGCCACCTATCTGTCCGAAATGGCCGGTAAGGAGCGTCGCGGATTCTGGTCCAGCTTCCAGTTCGTGACGCTGATCTCAGGCCAGCTTCTGGCGCTCGGCGTCCTCATCCTGTTGCAGCGGCTCCTCCCCACCGAGGCGCTGGAGGCCTGGGGCTGGCGCATCCCGTTCGTGATCGGCGCCCTGCTGGCGGTGGTGGTGTTCTGGATCCGGCTGGGCCTAGAGGAGAGCGCCTCGTTCCAGAACGCGCAGGCCTCGGGCGCCGAGCGGGCGCGGACCATGATGCTGTTCACCCACCATCCGTGGGAGACCACAGCCATCTTCCTGCTGACCGCCGGCGGCTCGCTCGCCTTCTACGCCTATACGACCTACATGCAGAAGTTCCTGGTCAACACCTCGGGCTTCACCAAGGAGACGGCGACCAACATCACGGCCGCCGCCCTGGTGGTCTATCTGTTCATCCTCCCCCTGTTCGGCTGGCTGTCGGACAAGTGGGGGCGGCGGACCAACCTGGCCTTCACCTTCGGGGCCGGCATGCTGCTGACCTATCCGATCATGACCGCCATGGCCGGGGTCACCGAGCCGCTGATGGCCTTCGGCCTCATGGTGGTGCTGATCGTGATCATCGCCGGCTATACCTCGGTCAGCGCCGTGACCAAGGCCGAGCTGTTTCCCGCCCATGTGCGGGCGCTGGGGGTGGCCCTGCCCTACGCCATGGCCAACGCCGTCTTCGGCGGGACCGCCGAGGCCGTCGCCCTGGGCTTCAAGGGCCAGGGAGTGGAGAGCGCCTTCTACATCTACGTCTCGGCGATCATGGGGGTGGCGCTGATCACCTCCCTGCTGCTGCGTGACAGCCGCCGCCACAGCCGCATCCTGGAGGACTAGGAAACCCCGCCGATGCCCGGCCTGCAGCTCTCCACCCTGGACACCGTGGCGCTGGCGATCTTCGCGGTCGCCTGGCTGGCCTATGAGCCGCTGGTCAAGGCCGCCCTCGGGCGGCGCCACATGATCAATCTGGACATGGCGGTGATCCGCGGCGCGTGGATGGGCAATATGGCCCGGCGGGAGAGTCGCCTGATGGACAGCCAGTTGCTGGGCCACACCATCAACTCGGCCTCCTTCTTCGCCTCGTCCAACCTGATCCTGATCGCCGGCGCCTCTGGTGTGCTGTTCGGCGGCGAGTCGGCCTTCCGCAGCGCGTCCAGCCTACTGGTCATCGAGACATCGACCCGGCTGCTGTTCGAGGTGCAGGTGGCGCTGGTGTTGATCACCCTGGCCCGAGGCCTGCTGGACTTCATCTGGGCCATCCGCCAGCTCAACTACACCATCGCGGTGATCGGCGCCGCGCCGGACGAAACGGTGGGGCTGGCGCCAGGTTATGGTTCGGCGGCCGGGCGGCTGCTGAACCCGGCGCTCTCGGCCTTCAACGCCGGTGTGCGGGGCTACTATTTCGCCCTGGCCGCCGCCAGTTGGATCTTCGGCTCCACAGCCTTCATCGTGGCGACCATCAGCGCCGTGGCTCTGCTGATCTGGCGTCAGCGCAGCTCGGCCGCAGCTCACGCCATCGCCGACATCCGCACCCTGATCGAAACGGCGCCGGAACGCCCCCCGGCCTCCGAAGACCCCGCCAGCGACAAGTCTGCCGACACCGGCTGAGTTCAGCTAAAGGCCCAGCTCACGCCGCTGGGCGCGGGTGAGCTTGGCCGCCACCAGAGCGTGGGCGGTGGCCAGCCAGGCTGTGACCTCATCGGCGTCCAGCGCGGCCAGGTCGTCGAACCGCACCCAGCGCGCCCGGGCGAGATAGGGGGCGGGACGGCCCGCGCCGCTCTCGACAAGGGCCTCATAGGCGATGTCCGTAGCTTTGAACGACAGCCCGCCGTCGGAACTTTCGACCGCGAACATCCGCCCGCCCACCTTGAACACCCGCTCAGCGCCCCACTGGACGCCGAGCGTGGCGCCTGGCAGGGCCAGGGCCGCAGCCTCCAGCGCCTGCGGGCTCACGCCTCGACGCCGGTCCCGATCGGGCAGGTCACGCCCGTGCCGCCGATGCCGCAATAGCCGCCCGGATTCTTGGCCAGGTACTGCTGGTGATAGTCCTCGGCGAAATAGAAGGGCCCGGCCTCGACGATCTCGCTGGTGATCGGCCCCAGGCCCTTAGCCGACAGGGCCTGCTGGTAGACGCCCTTGCTGGCCGCTGCGGCCGTGGCTTGGGCCTCATTCTCCACATAGATCCCCGAGCGGTACTGGGTGCCCACATCGCCGCCCTGGCGCATGCCCTGGGTGGGGTCGTGGCCTTCCCAGAAGACCTTCAGCAACTGCTCATAGGTCACCACGCGCGGGTCATAGACCACCAGCACCGCCTCGGTGTGGCCGGTGCGGCCGCTGCACACCTCTTCATAGGTGGGATTTGGGGTGAAGCCGTTCACATAGCCGGCGGCCGTCACTTGCACGCCGGGGATCTGCCAGAACAGGCGCTCGACGCCCCAGAAGCAGCCCATGGCGAAGACGGCGGTCTCCATGCCTTCGGGATAGGGCCCCTGCAGGGGCTGGCCGTTGACGAAATGGGTCTTGGCGGTGGAGATCGGCTGGCTGCGGCCGGGCAGGGCGGTCTCGGCCGTAGGCATCTCAGCGGGCTTGCGGAACAACATGGCGACCTCGGACGGATAGGAATGGCTCTTGCCCCTACAGATAGGACGCCGCAGGCCAGACGAACAGGGCCGCTTGCCCCGGGCGCCCACCTCGCTATATAGACGCCCTTCCGCCGGGGGCCCGCCCCCGACCGGTGTGGTGAGGTGGCCGAGTGGTTGAAGGCGCACGCCTGGAACGCGTGTATAGGGGAAACTCTATCGAGGGTTCGAATCCCTCTCTCACCGCCACCGTCTTGCGCCAGGTCGCAGGCAGGGGCGAACCCCAACCAGCATCACATCCTCACCCCTCCGCCATCTCGCGCAGGTCGAGCTCGGCGGCGATGTAGCCGAAGGCGAAGCGGCTGCGGCCCTGCAGGATTTGGTCGAACACCGCCCGGGCGCGCTCAGTCTCGCCGTTGTAGAGATACCAGTTGCCGACCCCATAGCCCTGGGTGGCGTAGATGGTCTCTACGTCATGGATCACCTGCGAGCCCTTGTCCGGAGTTAGCAGGTCTTCGGGCGCCAGCTCGCCGCGATACATCCGCAGGCGGCGATAATAGGACGGCCCCTCGACGAAGGCCTCATCGGCCAGGCCTTCTGGGATGCTCGCCAGCACCGCCTCGGCGGCGGCGGCGTCGCCCTTGCGGCGCAATGTCATGTAGAGCCAGTCGTGGCACGCGGTCAGACCGTCATAGTCATCCTCGCGCACCCACTTGATACACTGGCGATAGGCGGCCGCGGCCTCGTCCCACTCGCGCAGCAGATAGTGGGCCAGCGCCAGATGGTACCAGGTGTTGAACTGGATGCTGGTGGGCGGCACGGGCAGCTCGTTGTCCTGGCCATCGGGCTCGATCCATTCGGCCATGCCCTCGATCAGTTGTGCGGCCCGGGCGAGGTCGGCCTTGCCCTCGGCGAACCGCCGCGTCGACAGATAGCGATGGCCCCGCTGGCGCAGCAGTTCGAAGGAGTCCGGAAACCGCTCCAGGCCCTCGCTGAACACCGCGATGGCCTCCTCGATCCGATATCGGAACCCCAGCACCCGCCCGTACCAGACGGTGTTGGCCAGGGAGGGGGCGGCCTCATAGCGGGCCTGGGCGCGCTCAAGCGTGCGGCGGGAACGGTCTCGGATGCTGTCTTCGCTCATGGAGACAGTACGGCGGCCGATCGGGGCGTTGGCAAGCGGGGCCGGCGGCCCCACTCTCTCATTCTACAACGGGCGTAGGCGTTGTGGTCCTGTCATTGAGGGAGCTGGACCAACCTATATTCATGAAGCGAGGATCGGCGTTCAACGCCGAGTTCAGCTGGGTCAAAAACGATGGGAAATTCTTGCTTCTAAAAAGTCCGAACGCTTCCTTGGCGTGGAGATGGCATTCACTGTCAAACACACGGGCGATAAAAAGCTCGTACCTGTATCGGCCGTCCCTGACGTTGAGCCTCCAGCCATGGTCGTCCTGGATAGGCTCCGAGACTTCATATCCAAGCGGCCTCAGGATTGCGGTCCAGGCTTCGGCAATGTTCTGCCCGGCAGGCGCAATCTCTTCGAAATCAACCGACTCGTCGCCTTCGACGCCGTCATAGGGCAGTTCCGTTTCGAACTCTGCAAACGGCCTGATCTTCACCGTGCGTCCTCCTCGCCTTCCACTGATTGTATAGCCGATCCCGCTGCAGCGCTAAGTCCGCCCACCCGCGCCTTCAGGGGCTCCGGAGTCCCGTGCCAGATGCGGCCAAGTGCTCCATGTCGTTTCAACCCCAGCTTCTTCCCACTCCAACCACCGTTGAGTAGCTTCGTCCCATGGAAGTGGGGGTCAACCTCAAAGTGGCGCTCATAGAAGTCCCCCCGTGTTATGCCGATAGGTCTCAGAATATTGAATTCGCTCTCGGAAAATATCTTGGGGAGCTTCCACCGCCGTGCGACGGCGTGGTGACCCATGTTTTTCTTTGGGTAGGGCTTCGCCAAGTGGGCGGACTGGGCTTTCGTGAATCCCTGCGCCAGATACTTCTCGACCGGGGAAGCTGCGACAGCCCCAAAGACCTTGGTGCTTTTGGCGAGCGGGCCGCCAAAAGCGAGCGAGCCCACGTCGAAAGCTAGCTCGCCCTGGTTCATTCCAATGTCGAGCCGACGTTGGAGTTCTCCCTTTAACGTCGGCGCCACAGGTGTTGCACTCGGGTCCAAATCCAATCGCATTTGATGGCCGAAGCTCCGAGCATCCTCGACAAATACCCGCGGGTCCTTGGCTCCCTCCACGACGTATTCAAGGCCCCGCTCCATGGCGTTCCCAAATTGCTCGCCTGCAGTCTTACCGGCCGGGCTCAATAATCTATCAAGTACAGGGTTCTGAACTCGGACAACGAACAAGGCGGCGTTGGCTAGTCCTTCAACTGCATGAGCGCCACCTCTCAAGAGGCCGATCGGAATGGCGCCTTGTTGTGCCAGATGACCAGCCAGCGCTTTCGCGGTGGGGTTGGCATCCAGATTAGCCTCCATGCGGGACAAAAAGGACTGACTATTTGAACTCGGCGATCCGCCGGATTGCTGCCGCTTCACGGCCGACTGAGTGGCTTGAGCGAGTTGCGCCTTGACGCGGGTAGCCTCCTTTTGCAACCGAGCGGCCGTCTCGGCCGCGTTCTGCTGGGTGCGACGGAACGCCCGCTCAGCGGCCGCCTGAGCTTCCTGACGGGCGCGGGCGACCTCTTGTCTGGCGTGATTGCTGAACGCGTCGACTGCCCCGAGCACGCCATCGCGCGCCAGCTGAAATCTGACCATGTCGCCCCACCAATTTGTTGAACGCTAAGCGCGTGCGCCTCTCGGGCCGCCACCACCACCTGAGGACTTTCTCACGAAGCCTAGGCGGCGTAAAGAACAAAAAGAGAACAAATGGAGGATGGGGTCAGCTCGGGCGGAGGCCTCGCCCTAATCCTCCGCCAGCGCCTCCGCGACCGCGGGGGCGAGGCGCTGGGCGATGATCTTTACGCCCGTCGCATTGGGGTGGATGCCGTCGTCCTGGTTCAGGGCGGGGTCGAGGGCGACGCCGTCCAGCAGGAAGGGATAGAGCGGGATGTCGTAGGTCTGGGCGAGGCTCTCGAACACCGCGGTGAAGTCGGTGGCGTAGGCGCCATAGCTGGGGGGCGCCTGCATGCCGGCCAACAGGACCGGGATGTTGCGGCCCTGCAGCCCGGTGATGATGGCCTCCAGATTGGCGCGCATGCGCGCCGGCTCGATCCCCTGCAGCAGGTCGTTGCCGCCCACGGCCACGACGCACAGGTCGGTGTCGTCCTGGATGCTGAAGTCCAGCCGGGCCAGGGCGCCGGCGGTGGTGTCGCCCGACACGCCGGCGGCCCGCACCCGGACGGGCGTTCCGGCCGCCGCCAGGGCTGTCTCCAGCTGTGCGGGCAGGGCCTCGCGGGCCGGCAGGCCGTAGCCGGCGGTGATCGAGTCCCCCAGGATGGCGACCACGGGCAGGTCCGCGCCGGCTCCCGGCGGAGGCGGCGGATCGGCGGCGGGCGTGTCCATGCGGGTCGGTGGAGTGGCCTCGCCCCCGCAGCCGGCGGCGCCAAGGGCCAGGGCGCCCAACAGGAGGGTTCGACGGGAGAGCAAGGTTCGGCGTGCGATCATGGCTGTGGTCCCCCATATAGGTCGGCCGGGCGGGCAGGAAACGCTTAAGCCCGCCATCGGGAGCCCCATGACCGAAAACCCGCCTGCGCCGCCGCCGCTCACCCTCTCGGCCCTGACGCTCAGCCTGCCTTCTGCGGCCGGTCCGGTGAAGATCCTGCGCGGGGTGGACCTGACGGTATCGCCTGGCGAGACGGTGGCCATCATCGGCCCGTCGGGCTCGGGCAAGTCGTCGCTGATCTCGGTGGCCGCAGGGCTGGAGAGGCCGACCAGCGGCACGGTGCGCCTGTTTGGTCAGGACCTGGGGAGGCTGGACGAGGATGGCCGCGCCCGCCTGCGCCGCGGTCGGGTGGGCCTGGTCTTCCAGAGCTTCCACCTGCTGCCCAACATGACGGCGCGGGAGAATGTCGCCGCCCCCCTGGAGCTGGCCGGGCGACGCGACGCGATGGACGAGGCCGACGCCTGGCTTGACCGGGTCGGGCTGGCGGCGCGGCTGACCCACTATCCGCACCAGCTGTCGGGCGGTGAGCAGCAGCGGGTGGCCCTGGCCCGCGCGCTCGCCGTGCGGCCCGAACTGCTGTTCGCCGACGAGCCCACCGGCAATCTGGACGGGGCCAACGGCGCCATGGTCGCCGACCTGATGTTTGACCTGCTGGCGCAGGCCGGCGCGGCGCTCGTCCTGGTCACCCACGATGCGGCCCTGGCCGCCCGCACCGACCGTATCGTGCGCATGGCAGATGGCCTGGTTGTCCCAGCCGCCGATGAGGTCGGCGCATGAGGCTCGCCCTGCGGTTCGCCGGGCGGGAGTTGAGGAGCGGGGTCGCGGGCTTCCGCATCTTCCTGGCCTGCCTGGCGCTGGGCGTGGCGGCCATCGCTGCGGCGGGCTCCACGGCCGAGGCCTTCCGCCAGGGTCTGGCCAGCCAGTCGCGGGAAATCCTCGGCGGCGACGTGGTGTTCAGCATCGACCAGCGGCGTTTCACTGACGAGGAGCGCGCCGCCTTCGCGAACCTTGGCCCCAGCGTCTATTCCGTGCGCGCCAACGCCATGGCGCAGACGGCCGATGGCCAGCGACGGCTGGTGGACGTGCGTGGGGTAGGCGAGGCCTATCCCCTGGTGGGCGTGGTCGAGCTGGAGGGCGCAGCCAGCCTGGCCACAGCCCTGGCGCCGGCGGATGGGGTGGCCGGAGCCGCGGTGGAGCAGGCTCTGCTCGACCGCCTGGACCTGGAGCTGGGAGACATCTTCACGGTGGGCCAGACCCGCCTGCGGGTCGGCGCGGTGCTGATCTCCGAGCCCGACCGCATCGGCCGCGGTTTCGCGCTGGGTCCCCGGGTGCTGACCGACGTGACGACGGTGGAGGCCTCGGGCCTGCTGGGCGGCGGCGGCCTGTTCGGCGAGGCGGTGCGGGTGCTGCTGTCGCCTATCGCGGACCCAGAGGCGGCTATAGAGGAGGTGCGAGAGGCCTTTCCCGACGCCGTGTTCGAGGCCCGCGACTGGTCGGAGGCCGCGGCCGGCGCCGGTCGGCTGATCGACCAGCTGGAATACTTCCTGGGCTTCATCGGCCTTGCCTCTCTGGTAGCGGGCGGCCTGGGGGTCGGCGGGGCGGTCTCGGCCTATCTGGAGGGGCGCAAGGCCTCCATCGCCACGCTGAAGGCGCTGGGCGCGCAGGGGACGCTGGTGCGCGACATCTATCTGATCCAGATTGGCGCGCTGGCCCTGCTGGGCGTCGCCATCGGCCTGGGGATCGGGGCTGTGACGCCGCTGATCATCGGCGCGCTCGCCGCCGACCAACTGCCGATCCCGGCCCTGTTCGCCGTCTATCCGGAGCCCCTGGTCCGCGCCGCGGCCTTCGGCGTGCTGGCGGCCGGCGCCTTCTCCCTCTGGCCCTTGGCGCGGGCCCGGACTACGCCGCCGTCGTCGCTGTTTCGCAAGGAGATGTCGGGCCGCCCGAGGCTTGGCCTGGAGACGGGGCTGGCGGTCGCCGCAGCCCTTGGCCTGGCGGGCCTGGCCATCCTCACGGCCCCTAGCCGCTGGGCCGCGGCGGGGCTGATCGGCGGGGCGGCGGGGGCTTTCCTGGCCCTCAGCCTGCTGGGCCTGCTGGCCGCCTGGGGCGCAGGCCGCGCGCGCCGCCTGGCCCGAGGCGCGGTTCGCCTGGGCCTCGCCAACCTGGCCGGACCCCGCTCGGCCGCGCGCACGGCGACGCCCGCCATCGGCCTCGGCGTCGCCCTGCTTTCAGCCATCGTGCTGATCCAGTCGAGCCTGCTGGCCCAGGTGAGCGAGGTGGCGCCCCGCACGGCGCCCTCGCTGGTCTTCACCGAAATCCCCGCCGACCGGATCGAAGCCTTCGACGCCGTGATCGAGCAGACCCTGAACAGTCCGGGCGAGGACCGCTACGCCCGCTTGCCGCTGATCACCGGCCGCATCACCCGCCTGAAGGGCCAGCCGGTGGACATCGAAACCATCGACCGGGGCGAACGCTGGGCCTTTGACGAGGACCTGACCCTGTCGGCCCTGGACGGCCCGCCGGAGGTTTCGGAGGTCACCGCCGGCGCCTGGTGGGCGCCTGACTATGCCGGCCCGCCCCTGGTGGCCTTCGAGCGCGACGCGGCCAAGGGCGCGGGCCTTGAGGTCGGCGACACCATCACCCTGCAGGTCCTGGGCCGCGAGATCGACGCCCAGATCGCTGTGCTGCGCGAGGTGGACTGGGGCGGTTTCGGCGCCAACTTCGCCGTCATCCTGAACTCAGGCGCCATCGAGGGCGCCCGGCCCCGCCACGTGGCCATCGCCATGGCCAGCCGCGCCGAAGAGGCCGCGGTCACGCAGGCCCTCGCCGGCGACTTCGCGGGCGTCAATGTGATCAGCGTCCGAGACCAGCTGGAACAGGCCGCCACCCTATTCGATCGCCTGGCGCTCGCCATCCGCGGCGCCGCGGCCGTGGCCGGCGCGGCGGGCGTCCTGGTGCTGATCGGCGCCATCGCCGCCGGCGCCCGCTTCCGCGCCCGGGAGGCGGCGACGCTCAAGGTGCTGGGCGGAACCCGCGGCCAGATCGTGACCGCCTATCTGGTGGAGTACGGCCTAGTCGGCCTGATCGCAGGCCTGGCCGGCGCAAGCCTGGGCGCAGCCGGCGCCTGGCCGGTGGTGACGAGGGTGTTCAACGCCACCTGGAGCGTGGACTGGCCGGTGATCGTGGGGATTCTCGGCGGGACGACGGCCCTGGGCGTGGTCGGCGGCGCGCTTGCCGCGTTCGCGGCCCTGTCGCGCAGACCGGCCGCCGTGCTGCGCGAGGCGGGCTGAGACCCGCCTCGCGTCGCAGTCTTACGGCCGGTGCAGGGCGCAGAGCTTGTTGCCGTCGGGATCGCGCACATAGGACAGGTGCAGCGCCCCCATGCCGCCCTCGCGCAGGCCCGGCGGGTCCTCGATGGAAACCCCACCGTTGGCCACGGCCACGTCGTGGAAGGTCTTCACCTGTTCAGGGCTGTCGCACTTGAAGCCGATGGTGCCGCCATTGCCGAAGCTGGCAGGCTCACCATTGATCGGCTCACTGACGCAGAAGACCGATCCGTTGTGGATGTAGAACAGCCGCTTGTGCCCGGTGGGCGCGGCGTTCTCCATCGGCTGGCCAGCGCCCAGCGTCGCCAGGACGGCGTCATAGAAGGCCTTGGACCGCGCAATATCGTTGGTCCCGACCATGATGTGATTGAACACGTATTTCCCCTAACGTCTGCCGTTGTCCGGCGAGGTTAGGGGCAGGGGACGGGTTGCGTCTACGGGGCTCAGCGAGCCCCCTGCGGTTTAGCGCCGGACGCGGGCGGTGGTTTCCAGTTGGCCGATCCGCCGGTCCAGATAGGCGCGTTCCTCGGCGGTCGGGCTTGCCCGCTCATAGGCCGCGGCGAGGCGGTTCAGGTCCTCATGCTCGACGCGGAGCTGGGTCTGGGCGCTGGCCGACAATCCGGAATAGGGCAGGGCGCGAAGCACGTTGTCGAGGCGCGCGCGCGGCGTCTGAACGGTCCCATTGCCATAGCCGACATCGCCGACGCGAGCGTCCAACTGGTCGAGCCGGGCGTCCAGGTCGGCCTTCTCGTTGGTCGTGAGCTGGCCATCGCGCAGATAGCCCGCTTCGATCTGCACCAGCTGCGCATAGTCGTACTTCAGGCGGGTCCCCTCGGTGCGGGGCAGGCGCCGCGCAGCGACGGCGGCGTCCACCCGGCGGTCGAACGCCGCGCGGCCGTCAGCCACCATCGCCGTGTTGTGGCCGCCATCAGAGTACTGACCATCGGCCAGGGCCTGGGTGAGGGCGCCATAGCGCTGGGTAAGTTCGGCGCGCTCCTGGTCGGTGAAGCGCCGGTCGGCGCCGTAGCGGGTCTCAAGCTCGACCAGGGCGGCGTAGTCACGCTTCAGGCGCAGGCCCGTGGCCTGGTCCAGGGCGCGGGCGCGGATGTCGGCGTCCACGCGGCTGTTGAACTGGCTCTGCTGCGTCAGGAGCGGGGTTTGCCCCATAGCCCATTGCGATTCCACCGAGGTGGTGACGCCGATGCGGTCGCCGAACAGGGCCCCCAGGATGGCGCCGATGCGCTCCTGCTGCTCAGTCGAGCCCTGGGAACTGGTTTGCGCCAGCGCTGCGGGCGCCACGGTCAGGGACAGGGCGAGGGTGGCGGCGGACAGGGTCCGGATCGAAGGCATGGGGCGCTCCTGGGAATGGCTCAGCTTGTAGAACGGCTGCGCCGGCTGGAAGTTGCCTGAGCGTCCGATGTCAGGGAAGCTGAGACGTCCTCACCGCTTCGGCGGCTTGAGCTGCGCCGTCAGGGTGAGAGACTGGAGCCTCGTCGATCCATAGCCGCCCGACCGCGTCCAGTCCTGCGCCGCCTCCGCCTGGGCGGCCCCAAGGTTGAGCCACGGGTCGAACAGGGCGTCCTGGGGCGTCAGGCGCAGGAAGTCCTTGGGCTGGATGTGACGGGTGGCGAGGCCTGCGAGGAAGCCGGTCAGATCGCAGTCCAGGGTCTCCATATCCACGACATCGCGATCGCACAGGAAGATGCGCCAGGTCGCCGGCGGGCCGTCCACGATCCAGAAGACGGTGTCGCCAAACTCCGACCGTCCCACGGGCAACAGCCCGCCGGCCTGCGGCCAAAGGGGGTAGGGCAGCTCGTCTGCGCCGCGCAGGGGCTCGCAGATCTCCCGGATGCTGGTTTCAAAGCGAACGTGCGAGACCCGGCTTCTGGGCACGTGGATATGCAGGACGTCGAAAAAGGTCCCGTGCCCATAGCGCCGGACCAGGGCCTTGTAGTCCTCCGGCAGGGCGGTCCCGAGCTGATGCTCCAAGGGCTCCCAAGGCCCCTCGAACGGCGCCGAGGCCACAACCGGCGGCGGGATGGCCTTGATGAGCGCCTCGATGGTCATGGCTGGTTCGGTTTGTGGTGGGCCGGCGTGGTGCCGTGGTGCCGGACGCTGATCTGATCGACCATGCCTTCCCCCGTTTCGATTGGCACCGACAAACTGCCCGCGTATCGAACGGAGTGAAATTCGAGAGTGCTTCGAAGAAGTCGCACGGCGCTAGGGTTGGGGCGCTGTCGTCTGCCGCGCTTTGAGCATCTCTTCCATCGTCCGCTCGATGGCCGCCTGCCTCCCTTCGCAGAATGGCGCGTCGGAGGGGGTCTCGCCCGGATCAAAGGCGATCCTCGCCTTCGCAGGAAACAGCGTGACAGACCCGTCCTTGGGCACAACGGTCATGACCGAGCCGTCAAGCTTGAGATCTACGGCGGCGACGTCCCGACGGTGGCCTTCGAAAATGTCCCAGACGACCACCCTGGCAGAGGTTCGCGTCGCGTTGACCTTTCCACGAATGAGAAGGAAGTCGAAGAAAGGGATGGCGTCGCAAATCTGTGGCGTCGCGATGGTGCCGCCGATGATCCCGTTGGTGACATTCATGTCGATCGCCATCCTTTCGGACGAGAGATTCAAGTCTGCACCGTCGACATACCCTTCGGGGTCGTTGATCCAGCGACCACTCCAGGCGGCATCTTGGTAGTACCAACTGGAAAACTGGTCGCTTGTCTTCTGCACCTCGCTCGGCAGCTGCCTGACATTCGACAAAATTGGGTTGATGTTGAGAAGAACCGCTCCGAGTGCTGCCCCTACGGCGACCGCCAATGCCCATGGCTTGGTGACCCATTGCCATCGGCTTCGCGTTGGCGGAGGAGGCGCAGGAACGCGTACCTTTTTCGGCTTCTTGCTCATCAAGCGCGACTATAGTTCGAATCGAACGCTAGGCGCACGCCTCGTGGCGCCCGTTACCTGACAACGTGCTGAAGGTGACTCAGGAACCGGGGCCACATCATCCGACCTCTGATCATGGATGGCGCGGCAACAGAATACACCGTGACGCCGGAACATGTCGGCCCCTGCATGGTGCCAATCTCCATCAAGCTGGAGGCCACTGAGCCCGGCCAGTTCACCTGCAATCTGGCCATCTGGGGCGCAGCGCTCACGCGAGGCTGAGGCGCAGGCTTCAAGCGACGTGAAAGTCCACCCCGACTATCTGTCCGCCTAGGCGCTGGGCGAGCCGCTGGGACGCCAGATTGTCCCATGAGGTGCTGTAGAAGGGCGTCGCGCCACAGGCGCGCACCGCTTGCGCCCAGCCGGCGACGGCCGCCAGGGCATAGCCCCGCCGCCGGAAGTCGGGATGGGTCTCCACCCCCGCGCAATGGACCGTGGGCGAGATGCGGACGCTGGCGCAGATGGCCGCTGCGGCGCCCTCGGCGATCACGGCTACGAAGGGCCGCCGATGGGCGACGTCTTCGAGCCAGTCGTTGAACCGCCCCACAAGACGTTCGCGGGCCCCTTCATCGATGTTGACGACGTCCAGGCCTGGCGTCTGCGCGGGCGGCAGCACAAAGGCCGGCCCCGCCCATATCTTCTCCACCGGCGCATGCTCGGCCAAGACCGCCAGATATTGGTCAGACTGGGCCGGAAGCCGGGTGAAGGCCTGATCGGGCGGCTCCTCCAGAGACAGGGCCTGAAGCCTCTGCAGGAGATCGACTGGAAGGTCCGCGCGGCCCCGAAGGATCGGCCCCGCGGCGGTGCGCATCAGGTGAAACCTGGGCGCCGGCCGGCAGTCCCATTCGTTGGAGCCGAGGAGGCGGCCATCGCCATCGGTGCGATAGAGGGCCGCTACGCGCTCTTCGAGCAGGCCTGGTCGCAGATCAGCGCTCACCTCAGCCCCCCTCACCCCATCGGGTACAGAATCTCCTTCGACACCTTGTCGATGGCCTTCATCACCTCGTCGCTGAGGGTTAGGTCCATGGCGGCCAGGATGTCGGGGAGCTGGTCTTCGTGGGTGGCGCCGACGATGGTGGAGGCGACGAAGTCGTGCTGCTTGCTCCAGGCCGTCGCCAGCGTCACCAGCGACATGCCGGCCTCAGCCGCGATGGCGGCGAATCGGTCGGTGGCGGCCATCGTCTTGTCGTTGACGAAGCGCTGGGCCATGGCGCCCTGGCGGCCGCCCAGGGCCAGATAGTTGGAGAAGCGCGCGCCCTGCGGCCTCGCGCCGTCCTTGTACTTGCCCGACAGCACGCCGCCGGCCAGGGGCGAATAGGGGATCAGGCTGACGCCTTCCTGGCGGCAGGCCTGGGCCAGCTCGTCCTCGAACCGGCGGTTGTTCAGGCTGAAATTGTTCTGGATGGTCTCATAGCGCACCGTGCCCTCGCGCTCGGCGACCGCGACCGACTTGGTCAGGCCCCAGCTGGTTTCGTTGGAGCAGCCGATGACGCGCACCTTGCCGGCCTGGACCAGGTCGTCGAGGGTGCGCAGGGTCTCCTCATAGCCGACGCCATGGTCGGGCCAGTGGGTCTGGTAGAGGTCCACATAGTCCACATCCATGCGGATCAGGCTGCCCTCGATGGCGCGGGTGATGTTGTGGCGGTCCAGCGCGGTCATGCCGGCCCGCATGGAGCCCTTGATCCAGCCATGGCTCGGGCCGCAGACCTTGGTGGCGACGATGACGGCGTCGCGGTCCTTGGTCTTCAGCCAGCGGCCGAAAATCTCCTCGGTGCGGCCGGCCCATTCGGGGCTGGGGGGCACCGGATAGTTCTCGGCCGTGTCATAGAAGTTGATCCCGGCCTCGAAGGACTTGTCGAGAATGCGGTGGGCCATGGCCTCGTCGGCCTGGCCGCCGAAGGTCATGGTGCCCATGCAGATGTCCGAAACGACGATGGCGCTGCGGCCCAGGCGTTTGTGGCCCATGGCGTATCCCCCTTGATGTTCGGCGCCGCCGGCGTGGGCGGCGGCCCTGGTCGGGCCCTGACATAGCACTTCGGCCCCGCCCCTCGCCAGGATCGGCGTGGCGCCCTAGCTTGGCGGCAAAACAAGTATAGGGCGGGAAACCAACATGAAGACGATCATCGGCCTGGCCGCGGCGCTGGCCTTGAGCGCGGGCGGCGGCGCGTGCGCACAGGATGCGCTGAAGCCCGACACCCCCAGCATCCTGGCCTGGTCGCCGGAGCAGCAGAGCCTCGGCTACCGGACCATCGAGGACTTCTACAAGGTCAACACCATCGCCCGCGGCGAGCAGGTCCGCCCCCTGGTCATGGCGCCGCGCCAGATCGATCCCACCTTCACCCACGACGGCAAGGCCTGGACCGTCGCCTCCTATATGGAGGCCTTCAACGTCTCGGGCGTGCTGGTGCTCAAGGACGGCGACATCCTGCTGGAGCGCTATGGGATGGGCCGCCAGCCGGCCGACCGCTGGACCTCGTTCTCGGTGGCCAAGTCGCTGACCTCGACCCTGGTGGGCGCCGCGATCCAGGACGGCAAGATCGCCGGCCTGAACGCCCCGGTCACCGACTACATCCCCGAACTGGCGGGCTCGGGCTATGACGGGGTCACCGTGCGCCAGCTCCTGATGATGAGTTCGGGCGTGAAGTGGAACGAGGACTATACCGACCCCAATTCCGACGTGGCCCAGGCGGGCGCAGCCCCGGTCGAGGCCGGCCTCAACCCCATCGTCGGCTATATGCGCAAGCTGCCGCGGGAAAACGCGCCGGGGACGACGTTCAACTACAATACCGGCGAGACCGACCTGGTGGGCATCCTGGTGGCCAACGCTGTCGGCATGAGCCTGTCGGACTACGCCTCGGCCAAGATCTGGAAGCCCTATGGCATGGAGCGCGACGCCATCTGGATGGTGGACACCTCCGGCCAGGAGCGGGGCGGCTGCTGCATCTCCATGACGCTGCGCGACTATGGCCGCGTCGGGCAGTTCATGCTGGAGGGCGGCATGGCCGGCGACCAGGCGGTGCTGCCGGCCGGCTGGGTGAGCCAAGCGACCTCACGCCAGATCGACAATGGCGCGGCCGGCTACGGCTATTTCTGGTGGATGAACGAGAGCGGCGCCTATCAGGCCTCGGGCATCTTCGGCCAGTCGATCACCACCTATCGCGACGACGGCCTGGTGATCGTCATCAACTCCGCCTGGCCCCGGGCCACGGGACCGGATCTGTCGGCGGCCCGCTCGGCCTTCCTCGACGCGGTCCACGCCGCGGCGACGGACTAGGCGAGGGCTAGCGCCTCAAGGCGCGTCGAAGCCGGCGATCAGGGCGGCGACGGCCAGCTCGAGGGCCTCCACCGTGCGTTTGGCCGACAGGCCCTGGTCGCGGCGCAGCCGGGCCCAGGCCTCGAAGCTCAGCAGCATGTCGAGGGCCTCGAAGCGGGCCTTGTCGCGGGCCGCCTCGGCCGGCAGCTCCCGCCGCAGAATGTCCCGGGCGAGGGCGGCGAAGCGGGCATGGTCGGCCTCCAGCACCTGTGAGCGCAGGCGGTGGACGTCGGCGGCCCGGCGGAAGGGGGCGATCCGCTCATAGGCGCTCGCCCGGCGCTGGACCAGTTCCAGAACCCGGCCGCGCCAATCCCCGGCCTTGAAGGGCTGGGCGATGACGTCCTGCAGCTCCGCGCCGATCACCGCCGACATCTCGCGATACAGGCTGTCCATGTCGTTGAAATGCCGGAACACCGTGCGCAGGCCGACCTTGGCCCGGTCGGCCACCAGTTCGGCCGGCGGCGAGGTCTCTCCGGCATGGACCAGCTCCAGCATCGCCTGGACGATCCGGGCGCGGCTGTCCTGGGAGCGCCGTCGCCGGCCGTCGGCGTCCTTCGCCGGTGAGGGCGCGGCGGCGACATCCAACATGGCGCGCGGCGTGCTGACGGCTGGAGACTTGGACCCGGTCATGATCGCTGATTAGAGCGCGGCGGGCCGCGGCGCCAGCGCTTCGCACGCCAGGGGCTGGGCGGAGGCGCTTCTGCGCAAGGCCGCGCCTCGCAGGCGCATCCGCAGCGCCCTTGAAATCAGCATTATATGTGCCAATAGTTTCCTCATCTCCCGCAGGTCAGCATGTCGGCGAGGGGTAGGGGACATTATGAGGCGTCGCGCAAAGCATGTCCTTGGGGGGATTCGTCTCGGCGCCCTGGTCGCAGGCCTGGGGGGCCTGACAGGCTGCGCAGGTTCGAACCCCGCCCCGCACCAGGCCTGCCTGGCCAGCCTGGAGCTCCCGGACCCCCAGGCCCCGACGGCAGGCATGCTGCGGCTGGACGGCGGGACCTTCGCCATGGGGGCCTCACCCGAACATTCCGAGGAGGGGCCGCCGAGACAGGTGCAGGTGGGCGACTTCTGGATCGACCGCACGGAGGTGACAAACGCCGCCTTCGCCCGCTTCGTGGCGGCCACCGGCCATGTGACCCTGGCTGAACGTCCCCTGGACCCCGCGACCTATCCGGCTCTGACGGCCGCCCAGCGCCAGCCGGCTTCCCTGGTCTTCGTCGGCGCAGGCGCCGCCGGCGGCGACCCCGCCGCCTGGTGGCGGATCGTTCCCGGCGCCGACTGGCGTCATCCCGAGGGACCGGGCAGCACGATCGACGGCAAGGACGCCTGGCCCGTGGTCCACGTGGCCTGGGAAGACGCCATGGCCTATGCCCACTGGCTGGGTCGCGACCTGCCCACCGAAGCCGAGTGGGAATATGCCGCCCGGGGCGGGCTGGAGGGCGCCCGCTACGCCTGGGGGGACGATCCGGCGTCCAGTGACGATCCCAAGGCCAACACCTGGCAGGGCGTGTTCCCGGTGGTCGATTCCGGCGCCGACGGCCACAAGGCCCAGGCTGCGCCCGTCGGCTGCTTCGAGGCCAATGGGCATGGCCTCTATGACATCACCGGCAATGTCTGGGAGTGGACGTCGGACTGGTACCGCCCGGGCCTCGCCCCGGCCAAGGTGATGGCCCAGGGCGGCCCGCCGCGGGCCATGTCGCGGGACCCGGACGAGCCTGGCCAGCCCAAGCACGTGATCAAGGGCGGCTCCTTTCTCTGCGCCGACAACTTCTGCTTCCGCTATCGCCCCGCCGCCCGGGCGCCGGGCCCCCATGATGGCGGCGCGGCCCATATCGGCTTCCGCACGGTCCTGCGAAGCCCCAGCTTGGAGCACGCCTCATGAAATGGCCCTTGAGGATCGGCCTGGTCGTCGTCGTTCTTCTCCTGGTGGCGGGCGGCGGACCCTGGCTCTTCCGAGGTCCCCTGGCCCTGGCGGCGATGGACCGCGTGATGGCCCGCAACCTGGCCGCCGATCCCCTCGCCGACCTGCCCGACGGTCTCCATGTGGCCCTGTGCGGCGCAGGCTCGCCCATGCCCGACGCCACGCGGGCCGGACCCTGCACGGCGGTGATCGCCGGCCGACGCCTGTTCGTCGTCGACGCCGGCTCGGGCGCCAGCCGCAATCTGACCATGATGAACCTGCCGCCGGCGCGGGTGGAGGCCATCCTGCTCACCCACTTCCATTCTGACCATATGGACGGATTGGGGGAGCTTCTGATGCAGCGCTGGGCGGCCAGCTCGGCGGCGGCGCCCACCCCGGTCTATGGCCCGCCGGGCGTCGAGACCGTGCTGGCCGGGTTCGCCCAGGCCTACAGCCTCGACCGAGGCTACCGGATCGCCCACCACGGGGCCGTGGTCACGCCGCCGACCGGCTATGGCGCGACGGCGCGTCCCTTCGCGATTCCCGAGGGGCAGGTCAGCCTGATCATCCTCGACGAGCCCGATCTCAAGATCACCGCCTTCCGGGTCGACCACGATCCCATCGACCCGGCGGTCGGCTACCGTTTCGACTACAAGGGCCGCAGCGCGGTGCTGAGCGGGGACACCACGCCGTCGGCCGTGGTCGAAGCCCAGGCCAGGGGCGCCGACCTGCTGGTGCACGAGGCCCTGTCCATCGATCTGGTGAGCCGCCAGCGCGCGGCGGCCGAGGCGGCGGGGCGGACCAACCTCGCCCAGATCTTCGGGGACATCACCGACTATCACACCACGCCCGAACAGGCCGCTCAGCTGGCGCAGCGGGCCGGCGTGAAGCTCCTGCTGCTCAACCACATCGTGCCGCCCGTGCCCATCCGCGCCCTGGAGGGTCCGTTCCTGGGGGAGGCCCGACGCCAGTTCTCCGGCCGGCTGCAGGTCGGCCGCGACGGAGACCTGATCTCCCTGCCGGCGGGGAGCGACGAGGTGCGCGCCGGTCGGCGGATGAGCGCCCAGCGCTGAGCCGCGCCTTCGCCGAGGACGACTCTCGACACCTCGGCGCGCGCCATCAGCCGGGCCAGTAGACGAATTCGTCGGCCTCGGTGGCGGGATCGCCCAGGGTCTTGTCGACCATCACCGGCACCGAACCGACATTGGGGAACAAGGGCCCGCGGCCGGCCGCCTGGTGGGCCGCCAGCAGGGCCTTCAGCTCGCCCACCTTCTCCGGATTGGACGCCGCCAGATTGGTCTGCTCGGTGGGGTCTGCGGCCAGATGGTAGAGCCAGTCCTTCTTGGGCAGGTCGGAGGTCTGCAGCTTCCAGCCCTGGTGCAGCACGGCGCGATAATAGCCGCTCTGCCAGAACAGGGTCTCGTGCGGCGCCCGGCCGGGGCCTGCGCCCATCAGCCAGGGCGTCAGGTCCACCCCGTCGATCACCCGGTCGCTCGGCGTCTGGGCGCCGGCCGCCGCGGCCAGGGTCGGCATCAGGTCGATATGGGCCACCGGATCGCTCAGCTGCGAGCCCGGCGCGATCCGCCCGGGCCAGGAGATGAACATCGGCGTGCGCAGGCCGCCCTCGAAGAAGGTCATCTTCCATCCCCGGTAGGGCTGGTTGACCTCGGGCAGGCCGATATAGCCGGCCCCGCCATTGTCGCTGGTGAAGACCACGATGGTGTTGTCGGCCAGACCCTGGGCCTCGAGGGCGGCCATGATCTTGCCGACGCTGCGGTCCAGCGCCAGCATCATGGCGCCATAGACCCGCAGCCGGTGGTCCTTGATCTGGGGCAGGGCGTCATAGTCGGCGCGGGTGGCCTGCAGCGGGGTATGCACCCCCCAATGCGCCAGATAGAGCAGGAACGGGCGGTTGCGGTTGGCCTCGATCACCTTCACCGACTCCTCGGTGTAGTAGTCGGTGAGATAGCCCCGCGGGGCGAACATCGGCCCGCCGTTGAACTTGGCGGCCGCCTGCATCCGCGCCCAGAGGAACCTGTCGATGGGGTCGAAGTCCACCTTGGCGTTGACCACATTGGGGTCGTCCTCGGGCAGATAGAGGCCGCTGGCCATCAGCAGACTTTCATCGAAGCCCTGGGCGTTGGCGCTGAATTCGTCAGTGTCGCCCAGGTGCCACTTGCCGATGTGGACGGTGTGGTAGCCGCGGGTCTTGAGCACCTCGGCCAGGGTGATCTCGCTGCCCGGCAGGCCTTGTTCGACCATTGGCGGCGTGTTCTTGGCCGCCTCGGCGTCCCGCAGCATCGGGTGGGGTCGCGAGCCGTCGTTGTAGAACATCTCCAGAATACGGGTCATGCCGTCGGGGGTCGGGGTGAACTCGAAGCCGTGCCGGGTGGCGTAGCGCCCGGTCATGATCATGGCCCGCGAGGGCGCGCAGGTCGCCTGGCCGGCATAGGCCTGGGTCAGGTTGGCGCCACGGGCGGCCAGGGCGTCGATATTCGGCGTCTGCACGAGGCCCCCGGCGATCCCGCCACCGAAGGTGCTGATGTCGTTGATCCCTAGGTCGTCCGCAAGGATGACGATGACATTGGGCGGGCGATCCCCGCCGACCGCCTGTGCGGGCCCCCGATCCCAGATGATCTCCTGGTTCGCGGCGATCTCCTGCTTGCCCAGATTACCCACCAGGAAGAGGAGGATGGACTTGTAGTTGGCCGCCCCCAGGCCGATCGCCACCACGAGAGCGGCCGCCAGGCCGAGCCAGATCTTCCGCGCCATCGTCGCCTCCCCAGGCATCTGTTATATTGGCACGCTACACGCCAAAGTGTGCGCCACTCAAGTTCTTTCCCCGGCCGTCGTCTCGACCACTGCGCCATGGACGAACGCCGTCGCCTCGGCATATTATGGCATATCAAGTGCAATATTTTGGGGGCTCAGATGTCGGCCAGCACGATCCTGGGGCGCATGGCGCAGGCCTATAGGTGGTTCTGGCGCGGGACGCTGGGACTCATCTGCGCCGTCCTGGCCGCCGTCCCCGCGTCGGCCCAGCCTGAGGCCGGGCGGCCCAATATCGTGCTGATCCTGGTGGACGACGCCGGCTATACCGACTTCGGCGCCTATGGGAGCGAGATCGCCACACCGACCATCGACGCTCTCGCGGCCCGCGGCGTGCGCTTTTCCAACTTCCACGCCACCCCCATGTGCGCCCCCTCGCGCGCCATGCTGATGACCGGCGTCGACAGTCACACCGCCGGCGTCGCCAACCTGCCGGAAACCACGCCCAGGGCGCACCGGGATCTGCCGGCCTATCAGGGGCGCCTGGCGCCAGGCGTGGAAACACTCGCCACCCGCCTGAAGCGCGGCGGCTATCGGACCTACATGGCCGGCAAATGGCACCTGGGCCACGGTTCTGGCGACCTGCCCGACGCCCACGGCTTCGACCGGTCCTTCGCCATGGACGCCACGGGCGCAGACAACTGGGACCAGCGGTCCTACTTCCCCCTCTATGAGCGGGCGCCCTGGTTCGAGGACGGCCAGCCGGCGACCTTGCCGAAGGACTTCTATTCCTCCGCCTTCCTGGTCGACCAGATGATCGCCTATATCGACGGCGCGCAGGGGGCGGAGGCGGCTCGTCCCTTCTTCGCCTATCTGCCGTTTCTGGCCATCCATATTCCGGTCCAGGCGCCGGAGGCCTTCGTCCGCAAGTATGAGGCCGCCTATCTGGATGGCTGGGCCGCACAGCGCGCCCGGCGTCGGGAGGGGGCGATCTCCTCGGGCCTGATCGCCGCTGATACGCCCATGGACCCCTCGCCCGGCAGCGTCTCCGACTGGAATGCCCTGACGCCCGACGAACAGGCCCTGGCCGCTCGCTCCATGGCGGTCAACGCCGCCATGCTTGAGGCCATGGATCACCACCTTGGCCGGCTGGTGGCCCATCTGAAGGCTCGCGGCCAGTATGAGAACACCCTGTTCGTAGTCCTGTCCGACAATGGCCCTGAGGCGGGCGACCCGACCGTCCATCCGCTGTTCCGCGCCTGGATGCGGCGACAGGGCTATAGCCAGGAGGTCGAGACCCTCGGCGGACCCGGAACCTACGGCGCCATCGGTCCTGGCTGGGCCAGCGCCGCGGCGGCGCCCGGCGCCCTCTACAAGTTCTATGCGGGGGAGGGGGGCTTGCGCGTGCCGCTGATCCTGGCTGGCCCCGGTCTTCCGCAGGGCCAGACCGAGCGCGCCTTCACCCTGATCTCCGACATTGCGCCCACCCTGCTGGACTTGGCCGGAGTCGCCGACACCGGGCCGCCCATGCACGGCCGCAGCCTGGGTCCGGTCCTTCGGGAACAGGCCAGCGCCATCTATGGGCCGCGGGACCCGGTGGGACTGGAGGCGGCGGGCGAGGCGGCGTTGTTCAAGGGGGACTACAAGCTGACCCGCAACGCCGGCGCCTGGGGCGATCCATCCTGGCGGCTCTACGACATCGTCCGCGATCCTGGTGAAACCCGGGACCTGGCCGCTGAACAGCCTGCGAGGTTCGCCGAGATGCTGGCCGACTATGACGCCTACGCCAAGGCCGTCGGCGCGGCCGAGATCCCGGAGGGCTTTTCCGCCGACCGGCAGGTGGCGGCCAACCTCGGGCTGCATATCCTCGCGGATTTCCGCACCCCGCTGCTGGCGGGTCTAAGTCTGATTCTGCTCGTCGTCGTCGCGGCGGTGCTAGGCGCCCGTCGCTACGGCCGCCGCCAGCCGGAGCGAGCGGCGCGCCTGGGCAGGATGATCATGCGAGGCCTCCTGGGCGCGGTGGGCGTGCTGTTCGTGGCCATCGCCCTGCGCATCTGGACGCGTCCCGAAGCCATGGCCGCCACCCTGGGCCTCGCCGCCCAGAGCCCGCTTGGCCTGGCCACATTGCGCGCTGACATGGGCGCCTTCTTCGCCGGCGGCGGGCTGTTCGTCCTGGGCGCCGCCCTGCGCGCCGAGCGGCGCTGGCTGGCGCCGGCCCTGGTGCTGCTGAGCCTGGCCCTGGCAGGGCGGGTCGTCAGCCTGCTGGCCGGCGGCTGGGACCTGATGTCGCTCCCGCCCATGGTGCTGGAGGCCCTGCTGATCCTCATCTTGGCGTTTGGTTGGCGTGGCCTCAGGCCCGCCTGAGCCGGCCCCTATAGTTAACGCTATCTTCAGGGGAGCCGGGCGAGGATTTCGGGCATCCTGGGAGGCCCAATGACCGCTGTTCGCGCTCCAACCCCGGTTGCCGGTCACCCCGCGATCGACGATTTCGCCCTGGATGGCGTCCACGTCTTTGAGGATCTGGTGGACCCCGCGGCGGCGGCGAGCCTTCTGGCCGAGATCCGCGCGACCCGCCCCTTCGACCACCGGCTGTTTCTCAGCGAGGCCGAGTTCGACGCCGATCCGCAGTATGTGGGCGTCAACCCGCGGCCGGGGCGCAATCTTCTGGAGCGCTTCGAAGACCGGCTGGGCTTTGTCGATCAGGCGCCCCACATCGCCTCGGCCCTGCAGGCCCTGCTGGGCGAGGGCTATGAACTGCTGAACCGAAAGGTGGTCTGCGGCGTGCCCCAGACCGCCGTGCCGGACTGGCTGCGCCAGCGGATTCTCGGCAATCCGGTGAACAATCTCGGCGCCTATGTGCGGCCGGAATACCGCGATGTGACCTATTTCTACGGCATCGACTTCCACCAGGACCTGATCGACTACCGTGACCGGCCGGCCGATTTCCTGACCCTCTACGTCTATCTCCATCCCGTGGGACCGCAGGACGCGCCCCTGTTCCTGCTGACCGGCAGTCACCGCCTCGGGGGCACGGTGTTTCCGCACGACCTTCAGCGGGACGGCGCGGACGCCTGGACCTACCGTGACGGCCGCGGGCGCGAGGTGAAGACGCATCAGCGCCTGCTCACCGGCCCGGCGGGATTTGCGGCCATCTGGCACGCCTGCACCCTGCACGGCACCCAGCCCGACGCCGCCGATCACGAGCGGATCTCCCTGCGCTATCTCCTGGCCCGCGGCCATGGCCCTGCAGGCATCGACGCGGTGAACGCCCGCCTCGCGGGACCGCTGTCCTTGCCGCAGACCCGCACCGACCTCGCGCCGGATGGCCGCGCGGCCGTGAAGGGCAATATCGTCAACCAGGTCTGAGCCCCGGCTCAGCCGTCTTCAGTGGCTGAGCAGGAGGTAGCGGCTGGGCTCGTCCAGCAGCGTACGGGTCACGCCGCCGAACGCCCACTCCCGCAGCCGGCTGTGGCCATAGGCGCCGGCCACAATCAGATCAGCACCCAGGGCGTCGGCGGCCTTGTTCAGTTGGTCGACTACGCCGGCCTCCGGCACGACGCTCACCTGCGCCTGAGCCGAGAGGCCCCGATCCACGAGATAGGCGGCCACGTCCTCCACCTGAGCCTGCACGGCGCCTTGCTGATCGGCGCTGCAAACCCCCACGACCAGCACCTGGTCGGCCCGGTGCAGGAAGGGCAGGGCGTCGGCCAGGGCGCGCCGGGCCTCCCGGGTGTCCTTCCAGGCCACGACGATGCGCTTGCCGTTCAAGGGCTTGGCCTGGTCGGGCATGATCAGCACCGGGCGGCCGCTGCGCATCACCACCTCGGCGGGATCGGCGGCGTGGAAATGGTTCTGACTTGGATGGGCGGATACGATGATCAGGTCGCACGCCCTGGCGCTCGCCGCCAGGGCGTGGGCGGGCATGTCGCGGGCCTCGCGCCACTCGCGCTCTACGCGGGAGGCGAGATGATCGAAGCTCGCCCTGGCCGCGCTCAGGTCGGCCTCCACCTGCTGGGTCATGGCTGTGACCCATTCGGCGGTGTTCACGCCGCTATAGGGGGTGGCCAGCAGAGGTTCGACCATCTCGGCGCCCAGTCCGATCAACCGGGCCTCCAGCTCGCCGGCCAGGGCGACGCTCGCGTTCAGCCGGCTGGCCGAGTCCTCGCCTGGCCCCACATGGACAAGAAGGGCGCCGATGGCGGGCGGGGCGGCTTTGGAAGGGGCGGGCATGGCGATCTCCTGACGTATGGCCGGTCCGGCGTCAGGATACTGAGGGCGCCGACGCCCTTCGCCATTGATCTGAGTCAGCCCGTGGTGGCGTTGTCAGGCGCTGGCCCTGTGCAGGGCTTCGGCCGGAGACGGCACGGGCAACTGGTCCACCGGCCAGGATCGCCCGCCCATGGGCCTGGGTTGCAGGCGGCATACCGCCGGCCCGGTGATGAAGGGCAGGTGCGCCTCCAGGGCCAGGTCCAGCTCCCGCGGGTGCCGCACATTGGTCACGGCGGGCCAGATCCGACGGCGCTTATAGGCGTCGATCTTGCTGATGAAGCGCCGCAGCACGATGAGCCGCCGCTCCGGTTCTGCCTGGGGTAGGACCAGGGTGACGCTGGTCACCGCCTCCGCGTTGAGCTGCTCGATCTCGAAGGCTGGGTCCCGGGTTCGCAGGTCGATGGCGCTGAAATGCTCGTCCAGGGCTTCGTGCAGCTGTTTCAACGCCTGGAACGATGGGGCGCGGGGAACGTCGTAGACGGCCGCGGACAGCCGCCGCCGCTCGGAATGCGGCAGGATCGACAGCACCTCCGCATAGGCCGCCCGTCTGGAAGGTCGCAGCAGGGTCGAGAACGAAACCGGCAGGTAGAGCGGGGTGTCAGCCTGGGCCTCGGCGAGGAAGGCCATGGCGGCGATCACGCAATCGGCGTCGAAGGCCGCGGATTCGGGCGGGAGATGCTCCTCGCCGTCAACCAGGCTGTAGCGGGTGCGCGAATCTCCGGGCGTGCTGCTGATCACGTCGCCGACGAAGATCTGGCGGGCGGGATAGTAGATGCCCTGCAGGCCCTCCACATTCGGCTCGCGTTCGCGGAAGGGGGCCGGGGGTCTTGGGCTTCGGGTTTCGTCTTCAGCCAGATTCGAGCCGTCGGGCGGCGGCAACTGCAGGCGGCTTCCATCGGTGGCGATGCGGCTCAGTCGACCGCCCTCCGGAGCCGCCGCCGGATCGACCATGGCCCGCTCAAGCTCGCCGTCGCCCAATTCGGCGAACTTCGCCATGGCCGCGTCTTCGCCTTCGAACAGCAGGACCGTGACCTTGGCGCTTTCATCATTGGTCGCGCCGAACAGATGCGCATGGAGTTCGGCCGACAGCCGGCCGAGCTCGGCGGTGTCCAGTTCTGTCGCCGTGGGATCGTTAAGCAGGAAGGCGTAGGGGTTCAGCGCCGAGAATTTCCGTGGCCACGCCCAGCGCACTTCCAGAAAGGCGCTGGTGAACTTGGCCACAAGCGCGCTGAACATGGCTTCAGACAGGCTGGTCTGCTCGGAACGAACCACAACGCGCAGACAAGCCAGGGCCGACACGGACGTACTCCTCCAAAGAGGAATAGCCTCGCAGGACGGAGTGAAGGGGCCGTTAGCGGGGGAGGGCGCCAAGCTGCTCCGTTGTCGCAGGCGGCGCGCCAAGACGCCGGCTGCATCGGATTGCGGGCTGTTCTTTCTCCAGATTGGCGTCGATGCTGGAGTCGTGGGGCGGCGCAGGCTCGGTGAACCCTCGGGAGGCGGACATGGGCCGGTTTCAGGTCGCAGGCGCGGGCGCGTGGATCGTCGCCCTGGTGATGGCTCTGACCGCCGCGCCACCCTTCGCCGCTGCCGAGCGTCGCGCCGACATCCGCCTAGAGGGGGAACTCAGCCGCCAGAATCACGAGACCTATGTCGAGTTGCCCTTCGCGGTGCCTCCGGAGACCGGGCGGTTGACGGTCGTGTTTCGGCATGACGGCGCGGGCGACCGCACGACAATCGATCTTGGCCTGCGCGACCCGGACCGCTTCCGAGGCTGGAGCGGCGGGGCGCGGGATCGTTTCACCGTGGCCGAGACCGATGCGACGCCGGCCTACCTGCCCGGCCCACTCCCAGCGGGAACCTGGAACCTCGTCCTGGGGGTTCCCAACCTCCGACCGGGGGTGACGACGACCTATGTCGCCGAGATCTGGCTCGATCCCCAGGGCGCGCCTTCCGTGGGCCTGACAGAGGCGCCCCTACGGCAAGGCCCGGCCTGGTGGCGCGGCGACCTCCACGCCCATTCCGGCCACAGCGATGGAAGTTGCCGCAGCCGGCTTGGCGTGCGCATCCCCTGTCCCGTCTTTCGCGTCGTCGAAACCGCCGCCGCGCGTGATCTCGACTTCATTGCGCTTACCGAACACAACGCCGTCTCCCACACCCAGGCGCTGCGGGAGTTGCAGCCCTATTTCGACGACATCCTGCTGATCCCGGGCCGCGAGCTGACCACCTTCCAGGGTCACGCCAATCTCCTGGGCCTGACCGCGCCCCTGGAGTTCCGACTGGGCGCGCCGGGAGCGGCCGATCTGGACAGGGTGCTGGACAGGGCCGGGGCCCTGGGCGCGACCGTCTCGGTCAACCACCCGCGCATGCCGTCGGGCGAGGCCTGCATGGGGTGTGGTTGGCAGGCGGAGATCGACTGGTCGAAGGTTCATGCCATCGAGGTTCTGAATGGCGGCGCCATGGCCGCGTTCGGGGGCCGCGCGGAGAGCCCGCTCAGCGGCGTCGGCTTCTGGGAAGGCCTGCTCGATCAGGGCCACCGACTGACCGCCATCGGCGGAAGTGACAGCCACGACCCCGACCGACCGGTGGAGGCGCCCGGCGCCCTTGGGCGGCCGGCCACGGTCATCCATGCCGCCAGCCTCTCGCAGTCTGACCTGATGGCCGGCCTCCGGGCGGGGCGTGTCTTCATCGACCTTGGCCATCCCGGCCTGAAACGGCTTGACCTGGAGGCGGCCGCCGCCGGGCGCACCGCGCTGATGGGCGGCGCTCTGGACGCCCCGGCCGGCGCGTCTATCGCCTTCCGCGTCGCCATCGAAGGCGCCTCGGGCGCGCGGATCGAAGTGGTCGAGTCGGGTGGAGTCCGTGAACTGCTGCCCGCCCAGGCCGGCGAACAGATCGATCAGACCTTCACCCGCCGCAGCGACGGCCAGCGCCGCTGGCTCCGGATCAACCTGCGGGACGAGAGCGGCTCCCTGCTGGCCATCGGCAACCCGATCTATCTGAACTGGGGCGATGCGCCGTAGGTCGGAACCTGGGGGATGTCAGGGCCGCCTCGGTCAACCAAACATGCTTAATCGGGGTTTAACCAAGCTGCCCCATTCATGCCTTCGAGAGACGGGACGATCCCACCGTCATCAGGAGAACCACATGGACCGTCGCAAGCTGATCGTAAGCGGACTGGCGGCGGCCGGCTCGGCAGGCCTCGCCAGCTGCGCCACGGCCCAGCCGACCCCCCAGGGCGCGCCCCTGCCCGAGCAGGACCCCAACTACCCGGCCGAGGCCCAGCAGGCCGCGACCTATTCCCGCGATGAGATCGTCAGGGACGTCTCGGACTTCATGGGCGTGACGGCAGAGGCCGCCGGCGGCGCGGTGGAGCGCATCTTCGCCGAGAACGGTCAGCCCACGGGCTATATCGCCGGCGAGGAAGGCTCAGCGGCCATCGCCATCGGCGCCCGTTATGGCCGTGGCCTGCTCTATATGAAGAACCGCCAGACCCAGGAAGTGTTCTGGCAAGGGCCTTCAGTGGGATGGGATTTCGGCGGCAACGCCAGCCGGGTCTTCACCCTCTGCTACAACCTGCACTATCCGGACGCCATCTATCAGCGTTTCCCGGGCGTGGAGGGCTCGGCCTATCTGGTGGGCGGCCTGGGTGTGAACTACCAGAAGGCCAGCGACATCATCCTGGCGCCGATCCGGGCCGGCGTCGGCCTGCGCCTGGGCGCCAATATCGGTTACCTGGCCTATAGCCGGCAGCGGAACCTCTTCCCGTTCTAAGGCGTCGGGCGCGGCCGTCGCTGCGCCCCTTGTCCTAGCTTCGCAGTTTCGCGCCCACGGCCTTGGCTGCGGCGGCCACGACCTTGGCCGACAGCTGCTCGATCTCGGCTTCGGCCAGGGTGTGGTCCTGCGGCTGGACCAGGATCTCCACGGCCAGGGACTTCACGCCCTCGCCAAGCCCCGGACCGCGATAGACGTCGAACACCCTCGCCTGGGCGATCAGCGCCTTGTCGGCCCCGGCCACGGCCCGGATCAGGTCACCGGCCGCGACGCCTTCCTCGACCACAAAGGCGAAATCGCGGCTGAGCGGCATGTAGGGTGACAGCGCAAGGGCGGGCTTGGTCTTCACCGCCTTCCGCTTGCCTTCGGGCAGGGCGTCCACATTCAACTCGAAGGCCAGCATCGGGCCGGCCACGTCCAAAGCCTTCAGCACTCGCGGATGCAGCTCGCCGAACTCCGCGACAATGGTCTTGGGGCCGAGCTGCAGGCGGGCCGAGCGGCCAGGATGCCACCAGGACGAGGTGGAGCCCTGGGCGGTCTGCAGGGCCGGCGCGCCCAGTTCCTCGAGCAGGCCCATGAGATCGGCCTTCAGGGCGAACAGCGGATCATCGCCGCCGCCGTCCCACCGCCGCGGCGAGTGGGGGGCGATGAGTCCTGCGACCACGACCGACTGGCCCTCTGGCGTGTCGTCCCGATAGATCGGGCCGATCTCGAACAGGGCGACGTCGGCGAAGCCCTTGCGGGCGTTGCGGCCGGCCGCCTCGATCAGGTTGGGCAGGGCCGAGGGGCGCATGCAGTCCAGGTCGGCCGAAATCGGGTTGGCGATCATCAGCGCGCCGCCGCCGCCGCCGAACAGGCGCGCGGCTTCGCGCGGCAGGAAGCTCCAGGTGATGGCCTCGGCATAGCCCAGGGCGGCCATGGCCCGCCGGGCGGTGCGCATCCGGCCCTGGCGCAGGCTCAGCACTCCGCCGGCCGGGCGGGGCATTTCGGGCAGGGGCTCGACGGGCAGGGCGCCATAGCCCTCGATCCGAGCGACCTCCTCCACCAGGTCGGCCCGACCCTCCACGTCGCGACGCCAGGTGGGCGGGGTGACCTGTGCGCCGTCCACGGCGAAGCCCAGGTCCGTCAGAATCTGGTCGATGCGCGTATCAGCCAGGGAAAGGCCGGTGAGCTGACGCACATAGCTCCGATCAAATGTGATGGGGCCTGGCGCGGCCGGCGCCTCGCCGGCGACGACGACGTCCGAGGCCTCGCCGCCACACAGGTCGAGGATCAGCCGGGTTGCCAGCTCGAGGCCATCGACCACGAAGCCCGGATCGACCCCACGGGCGAAGCGGTACTGAGCGTCCGAGGTGATGCCGGTGGTCCGGCCGGTCTGGGCGGTGCGGATCGGATCGAACCAGGCGCTCTCCACGAAGACCTCGGTGGTGTCCTCCGAACAGCCGGTGCTCTCGCCGCCCATGACGCCGCCCAGGCCCACCGGGCGCTCACCGCCGGCGTCGGCGATGACGCACATCTCGGAGGTGATGTCGTAGGTCTTGCCGTCCAGGGCGATCAGCTGCTCGTCCCGGTGCTCGGCCGGCGTCGGCTCATCGGTGTGGGCCGGGGCGTTCGCATCCCGGCCGGCGCCCAGCCGGGCGACAATCACCTCACCCACCAGCTTGGCCCGGTCATAGACGTGCAGGGGCCGGGCGCGGTCGTAGGAGATCAGGTTGGTGATATCGACCAGTGTATTGATCGGGCGCAGGCCGATGGAGATCAGCCGGTGCTGCAGCCAGGCCGGCGAGGGGCCGTTCTTCACGCCGCGGATCAGCCGGCCGGCGAAGATCGGGCAGGCCTCGGGGCTGTCGAGACGGACCGAGACCGGGCAGGGGAAGGCGCCCTTTACCGGGACGACCGAGATGTCCTTCAGCGTACCGAGGCCGGCGGCGGCCAGGTCGCGGGCGATGCCGGCGACGCCCAGCCAATCGGGGCGGTTGGGGGTCACCTCGAAGTCGATGACGGCCTCCAGGCCGAGCGCCTCGGCGGCTGACGTCCCGACGGCGAGATCGCCGGGCAGCTCCATGATCCCGTCGGACTCCTCGGCGGTCTCGAGCTCGGAGGCCGAGCAGAGCATGCCGTTGGAGACGACGCCGCGCACCGGGCGCGCCTCGAGCGTGATGCCAGAGCCGGGCACATAGGCGCCCAGCGGCGCATAGATGGTGGTCAGGCCGGGCCGGGCGTTGGGGGCGCCGCAGACGATCTCCTTGCGGCCATCCTTGGTGTCCACCTGGCAGACCCGCAGCCGGTCGGCATTGGGATGCTGCACGGCCTCGACGATCTTGGCCACGGAGAAGGCCGCCAGCTTGGCCGCCGGATTCTCCACATGCTCGACCTCCAGGCCGGCCATGGTCATGGCCTCGACCACCTGATCGACGGTGGCCTGGGTGTCCAGGTGTTCCTTGAGCCAGGAAAGGGTGAACTTCATCGTGTCAGCTCGTCAGGTCCGTCCCCTCCTGCGAGGGGGCTGGGCAAGCTGCGAATTGGGTCTCGCGCTTGCGCCGGGGGGTGGCGTCGGTCTTGGAGACGCCTCGAATGGTGATCAGCTCAGTCCCGTGGCCGGGTTGGGCATGGCGAAGGGCGAAAAGCCGTAGTGGCCCAGCCACCGGGCGTCGCCGGCGAACATGTCGCGCAGATCGGGCATGCCGTATTTCAGCATCCCCAGCCGATCGACGCCGAAGCCGAAGGCGAAGCCCTGCCAGACTTCGGGGTCCAGGCCGCAGTTGCGCAGCACATTGGGATGCACCATCCCGCAGCCCACCACCTCCAGCCAGTCGGTCCCCTGACCGATCTTGATGTCACCGCCGGAGCGGTCGCACTGGACGTCCATCTCGGCCGAGGGCTCGGTGAAGGGGAAGTGGTGCGGCCGGAACCGACTGACCACGCCCTCGGTCTCGAAGAACCGCGAGATGAAGGTCTCCAGCGTCCATTTCAGGTGGCCCATATGGACCGCCTTGTCGATGACCAGGCCTTCCATCTGATGGAACATGGGCGTGTGGGTGGCGTCGGAGTCGCAGCGATAGGTGCGGCCGGGCACCACCACGCGGATCGGCGGCTCCTGGCCGGTGGCGACCCAGGCCGGGACCTTCTCGTTGATCTGGCGCATCACCCGCACCTGCACGGGGCTCGTGTGGGTGCGCAGCACCTTGCGTTCACCGGCCTCGTCGGCGGCCATGAAGAAGGTGTCGTGCATCTCCCGCGCCGGGTGCTTGGGCGGGAAGTTCAGCGCGGTGAAGTTGTTGAAGTCGGTCTCGATGTCCGGCCCTTCGGCCACCGAGAAGCCCATCTCGGCGAAGATCGAGACCATCTCGTCCATCACCTGCATGGTTGGATGGACGCTGCCCCGGCGCCTGGGCGGGGCGGGCAGGGACAGGTCGACGCCCTCCGCGGCCAGGCGGCGGTCCAGCTCGGCGGCTTCCATCTGCGCCTTGCGCTCGGCGATGCGGCCGGCGACAGCGTCGCGCAGGCCGTTGATCAGCGGGCCCTGCTCGCGGCGTTCGTCCGAGCTCATCTTGCCCAGCGACTTCAGGAGCTCGGAGATCTGGCCGCTCTTGCCGAGGGCTGAGATGCGGATCGCCTCCAGGGCGGCGGCGTCGGGCGCGGCCTCTACCTGGGCGATCAGGTCGGTCTTGAGGGTGTTGAGGTCGGTCATGGCCTGGGTGCTCTATCGCGTGGTCGTATCGGCGGGAAGGGCGCGCAGCAAAAAGCCCTCCGACGGCGACGCCGGAGGGCTTCTCGTAAGATCGGAGGAGAGCTGGAAGCTCTCCGCAATCCTTAAGCCAGCGCGGCGCGAACCTTGTCTGCGATGGCCTTGAAACCGGTCGGATCATTGCCCGCGATGTCGGCGAGCACCTTACGATCCATCTCGATCCCGGCCTTGTCGAGGCCGAAGATAAAGGTCGAATAGGTCATGCCTTCCAGGCGCGCCGCCGCGTTGATCCGCTGGATCCACAGCGAGCGGAAGTTACGCTTGCGCACCTTGCGGTCGCGATAGGCGTACTGGCCGGCCTTGTCGACGGCGGCCTTGGCGGTCCGGATGGTGTTCTTGCGGCGGCCGTAGAAACCCTTGGCCTGCTCGAGAACCTTCTTGTGTCTGGCGTGGGCGACCACACCGCGTTTAACGCGTGCCATATCTTATGCGCTCCCGATCACAGGCCGTAGGGCAGGAAGGTCTTGATGATGCGGGTATCGGCCGCGCTCATGACCTTGGTGCCGCGGTTCTGGCGGATGTACTTGCTGTTATGGCTGATCAAGCGGTGGCGCTTGCCCGCGACGCCGGCCTTGATCTTGCCGGTCGCGGTGAGCTTGAAGCGCTTTTTGGCGCCTGACTTCGTCTTCAGTTTCGGCATTTCACTTGCGGAGCGCCAGGCGCCCCGTCCTCTGGCGTATTGATGAGCCGTCCTGGCATGCCTGTTGGCCAGACGGCTCCGAAGGGGCGGGTGCTTACGCCAAGCCCGGACAAAAGGCAAGTCCGCGACCGCTGGCCGGCCTCCACTCAGGCCCGGCGATCAGCGACCTTGGCCATGATCTGCAGGCACAGCCAGATGGCCGGCAGGATCAGCAGGGCCGTCAGCGCGAACGGCGCCCCCGGCGCCACCAGCGAGAAGAGCTGGCCGGCCAGGACCGGGCCGCCGATGCGGGCCAGCGCGTTGTTGGACATGTTCAGGCCCAGCACCTCGCCCTGTCGCTCGGACGGGGTGGCCATGGAGATCAGGGCCACCAGATTGGGGAAGGTGATCGACTGGCCGAAGACGACGATGGCCAGGCCCAGCACCGCCATGGGCCAGCCTATGGCGGCGAACTGGGTCACCATGCCCACGAACATGAGGCACAGGCCCGCCAGCAGGACCCGGCCCTCGCCATAGCGGCGCACCAGCAGCCCTGTCAGCGAGCCCTGGGCCACCACGCCGATGACCCCGGCCAGCATGAAGGCCAGGCCGATCTGCTGCGGGCCCCAGCCGAAACGGGCCTCGGTCCAGAGCCCGTAGGTGGCCTCGATCCCGGCGAAGCCCGAAATGGTCACGAAGCTGATCAGGAAGACCCGCAGGATGACGGGGTCGGCCAGGGCCTGTCGCAGGACCGCCCCCCGCGGCGGGGCCGGCGGCCGCACCGCGTCCTTGGCCTGCGGAACGATGGTTTCGCGCATGAACAGGAAGACCCCGAGCGCCGAGGCCAGGCCGAAGGCGGCGGCTGCATAGAGGGGGATCTGGAAGCCCGTCGGCCCAAGCTCCGGCCGGGCCAGCAGGCCCCCCAGGGCCGGCCCTACCATGAAGCCCAGGGAGAAGGCTGATCCCATGATCCCCATCCGCCCGGCGCGCTGCTGCGGCGGGGTGATGTCGGCCAGATAGCCCTGCAGGGTGGAGATATTGCCGGACAGGAAACCGCTCACCAGCCGCACGGCGAGCGCCGTCCAGATGCCGGGCGCCAGCGCCAGGGCCACATAGGCCAGCGCCCCGCCGGCGGTGGTGAGGATCAGCACGGGTCGCCGCCCGATGCGGTCCGACAGCTTGCCCCAGAAGGGCTCGCCCAGGAACTGGCCCACCGAGAAGGCGGAGAACATCAGGGTGATCTGCCAGGCCGGCGCATCAAACGCCTGGCCGAAGAAGGGCAGGAGCGGGATGACCAGGCCAAAGCCGGCCATGTTCAGGAAGATGACCGACAAAAGGACGATCAGCGCCCGCGGATCATCCTTGGGCGCCTCGGAGGTCACGGCCGACTGGCCTCGGCTTCAGCCAGGTCGTCAAGCTGGGCTTCCATGGCCGGGGCGCGCCGACTGGCGGCCAGGGCCAGCCATATGGCCGGCGCCAGCATGAGGGCGGCGAGGAAGAAGGGACCGCTGATGGAGATGCCCGCAAAGGCAAGGCCCGCGCAGAAGGGGCCGACCACCCGCGCCAAGGCGCCCATGGCGTTGTTCAGCCCCAGGATCTGGCCGGTCCGGCTGGGATCGGCGGTGCGGGAAATCAGCGCGCTGACATTGGGGAAGGCCACCGACTGACCCACCGCCATGCAACACATCAGGGCGATGACCACGGTCCCGTTCGGCGCAAACGGCTGGGCGAGCGCGCTGACCAGGGTCAGGCTCATGCCGACGGCCAGCATCGGGCCTTCGCCATAGCGCTCAGACAGCCGGCCGGTGACGAACATCTGGGTGGTCGCCGCACAGACGCCGACAAAGGCGAAGCAGACGCCGATCTCGCGGGGCCCCCAGTCGAACCGCGCCTGGGTCCAGAGGCCGAAGATCGATTCCACCCCGGTGAAGGCGAAGCCGACCATGAAGGTCAGCAGCATGAGGCGGCCCACCACAGGATGACCGACGGCCTCGCCGATGGCCGACCAGCGGCTGGGCTGGTGCTCGAACACCTCCTGGCGGGCGCGGCTTTCACGGATGAACATCAGAATCGAAAGGGCCGAAGCCGCCGCCAGGCTCGAGGCGATCAGCAGCGGCAGGCGGAAGCCCAGGGGGCCGGCCTCCGGATGGGCGAAGATGCCCCCGACCGACGGGCCGACGATCAGGCCGACATTCCACGCCGCCCCCATGTGGGACATGCGGCGGGCGCGCTTTTCCGGCGGCGTGACATCGGCGATATAGCCCTGGATCACCGATCCGTTGCCGCTGGCCAGGCCGCCCAGAAACCGGACTCCGAGCGCGATCCAGACATTGGGGGCGAAGGCCAGGGCGAGATAGCACAGGCAGTTGCCGGCGATGGTGCTGATCAGGATCGGCTTGCGGCCATAGCGGTCCGACAGCCGGCCCCAGAAGGGTTCGCCAAAGAAGGCGCCTGCCGAATAGGCCGAGAAGATCAGGGCGATCTGCCAGGCCGGGGCGTCGAACGACTTGGCGTAGAAGGGCAGCAACGGAACGATGATCCCGAAGCCCAGCATATTGATAAAGATGACGGCGATCAGCGACGGCGCGGCCATAGCGGACGGAGTCGCCGCGCTACGCGCAGTCTTCGACATGGCGGGGTTGTTAGGCGTAGCCTTGAATTCCGGCAAGGCCCCTCGTCGCCAGATTTTCTGAGGCCTGGATAAATCTCCCTCGTCCCTTTGATCGGGGCGTCAAAAAAAAGGCCGGCGTCGCCGCCGGCCCCTCTTCGGTCTCAAGGGTCTCTGGGTCTAACGCGGCGCCAGGATCATGATCATCTGGCGGCCCTCCATCCGGGGCTCGTATTCTACCTTGGCGACTTCCTCGAAGTCGGCCTTGACCTTCTGCAGCAGCTTCATGCCGAGTTCCGGGTGGGCCAGTTCGCGACCGCGGAAGCGCAGGGTGACCTTCACCTTGTCGCCCTCCTCGAAGAAGCGATGCATCGAGCGGGACTTCACCTCGTAGTCGTGGGTGTCGATGTTGGGGCGGAGTTTGATCTCCTTGATCTCCACCACCTTCTGCCGCTTGCGCGCCTCGTTCTTCTTCTTCTGTTCCTGGAACTTGAACTTTCCATAGTCCAGAATCTTGCAAACGGGCGGATCCGCGTTGGGCACGATCTCCACCAGATCGAGGCCAGCTTCCGCGGCTGCTTCCAGAGCAGACGACGTGGGCATCACGCCCTGCTTCTCACCCTGCTGATCGATCAGCAGGACGCGCGGAACACGGATGTCCTCGTTGATGCGCGGCCCTTCCTTTTGGGGCGGCGCTTGCATGGGGCGGCGAATAGGCAAAGCTCCTAAGTCTGTTTCAGTGACGAACGTCGTGGACGCGCGCAGGCGCGCTCACCGAACGACAGACTATATGACGATGGCGCCGGACGCGATCAAGCATTCGCCCCGCTTGGAAACCGCGTCAGGGCGCGGACGGCCTGCATCACCTGAGCGACCGGCATGTCGGCCAGGTCCTGGGCCTGCAGGGCGGCCACATGCCCCCGGGGCGCCGAGAGGATCGGATCGGAGGCCTTGGAGAACAGCACGATGGTCGGCGGCCCGGCGGCGGCGGCCAGGTGAACCGGCCCGGTGTCATTGCCGACCACCAGGGCGGCGCGGGCGCCCAGCATGGCGATTCGAGCCAGATCTGTGCGTCCGGTCAGATCGCGGGCCTTGTCGACCGACTTCTGAATGGTGCGCGCCAGGGCGCTTTCCTGGGGGCCGCCGACCACGACGATGTCGAAACCGCCGACATAAAGCTCGCGGGCCAACCGGGCGTAGCTCTCGATGGGCCAGCGCTTCTCCAGCCGATGCGCCGAGCCGCCAGGCGCCATCAGCACATAGGGCCTAGCCTCGATGCCGCCGGCCACGGGGCGCGGGGCCTCGACCTTTCGCAGGATCCACGAGACGTCGGGCCCTGGGGCCGAGCCGGGTTCCGTGGGCGCGTCTGGCCATATGCCGGCGGCCCTCAACTGGTCGGCATGTCGCTCCAGGGTGTGCATCTGGTCGCGCCGCGGATTGCGATGGGGCAGGGCGCAGCCGGTGGCGATCCCCGACCACTCCGGGGCGAAGGGCCAGAGGCCATAGAAGATCATGCTCGACCGGGACGAGGTCTGCAGGTCGTAGACGCGGTCGTAGCGGGCCTTGCGGAGGCGTCCCACCAGGGCCAGCCATTCGCCGGCCCCCTCTGGCCGCCCGTCGGTCTCGACGGCGTTGAAATAGGGGCAGAGCTTGGCCAGCCCTTCAAAGGGCGGAGTGGTCAGCAGGGTGATCTGCGCCTTCGGATGGGCCTGGCGGATCTTCTTGGCCGCCGCCAGGGCGAGGATGAAATCCCCCATGGCCGAGAGCTTGACGACCAGAACCTTCTTGATCTCGCGAGAGGCCATCAGGCGCGCGCCTCCAAAACCTGCTGATAGGCCTCAAGGGTGGCGGCGCACATGGCGTCCACCGAATAGAGTTGGCGCGCCCGGTTGGCGGCGGTCGCGCCCATGGCGGCCAGGCGGCCAGGGCCAGCCTCGATCGCTCGGGCCAGGCCCGCAGTCCAGGCGTCCACGTCGCCGGGCGGGACGAGCCAGCCGGTTTCACCGGGAAGCACCGTCTCGATCATGCCCCCCAGCTGAGAGGCCAGCACCGGCCGTCCCATGACCTGGGGCTCTACCGCTGTCCGCCCGAAGGACTCCGGGACGATGGACGGCAGGATGGCGACGTCGGCCAGCAGATACGCCGCGGGCATGTCATCGCAGTGACCGACCAGCCGTACGCGCTCGCCCAGCCCAGCCGCCTCGATCTGGGCCTCCAGCTCGGCGCGGTAGGCCACCCGGCCCTGGTCGTCGCCGACCAGGATCAGGCGGAAGTCGTCTCGACCCTCCGCCTTCAGCCGGGCGAACGCCTCGATCACCGGCCCATGGCCCTTGATCCGGGTCAGGCGGGCGGCCAGCAGGAAGGTGGTGCGGCTAAGGTCGGGCGCAAGGTTCCACGCCTGGCGCAGGGCCTCCACCCGCTCGGGCGTAACCCAGTTGGGATTGAAGCGCTCGAGGTCTACGCCGCGGGGGATGCTGACGATCCGGGCCGGATCAAGCTGATGTTCAGCCAGCACGTGGTCGCGGGTGAAGTCGGAATTGGCGATCACCAGATCGCCCCGGGTCATGACCGCATTGTACCAGCGCTTCAGGCTGGAGCGCGCATTATAGACCCCGTGATAGGTGGCCACGAAGGGCGTGCGGGTGGCCTGGGCGGCCCACAGGGCCGAAAAGGCCGGGGCGCGGGACCTAGCGTGAATCAGGCTCACCTTTTCGCGGCGGATCAGGTCCGCCAGTCGCGCGGCGTTGCCCAGCATCACCAGGGGATTCTTGGTCTGCACCGGCATCTCGGCCAGCCGACCGCCGTCCGACTCCAGCCGCGCAGCCATGCGACCGCCGCGGGTGGCCACCAGCGCCTTGCCGCCGGCCCGCACCACAGCGTGGGCGACATCGATCGTGGTCTGTTCGGCCCCGCCCGTGTCGAGCTCGGGCACGACCTGCAGAAGCGTGAAGTCCGGGGGCAATGTCACGGCGCCCTCCATAACGCAGAACACGGCTTGGTAAACCCCGCACCACCCTGGGAAGGCGCCGAGACGCGCGCTATAGACCCTCATGGGCGAAGAGATTGGCATGCTGAAGCGGCCCGATGGGGCCAGCCTGGCCTGGCGCCGTGTGGCGGGCTCAGGCCCGACCGTGGTCTGGATGGGCGGCTTCCGCTCCGACATGGCCGGGACCAAGGCGGAGGCCCTGGCGCAGTGGGCGAGCGCGACCGGCCGGGCCTATGTGCGGTTTGACTATTTCGGCCACGGCGAATCCGAAGGCGACTTCGCCCGGGGCACGATCACCCGCTGGCGGGAGGATGCGCTCGCGGTCCTCGACGAGCTGGCGCCGGGGCCGGTCATTCCCGTCGGATCGTCCATGGGGGGCTGGATCGCCTGCCTCGCGGCCATGGTCAGGCCCAAGCAGGTGCAGGGTCTCGTGCTGGTCGCCCCGGCCCCGGACTTCACCGAAAAGCTGATGGGGCCGGAGATCGATGCGGCAGCCCGGCGCTCGCTTGAGGAGACCGGCGTCTGGATGCGTCCGTCGGACTATGGCGAACCCTATCCGATCACCCGCAACCTGCTGGAGGACGGCGACCGCTGGTCGATCCTGACGGGTCCGGTCCCGGTGACCGCGCCTGTGCGCATCCTGCAGGGCGGGGAAGATCCGGACGTGCCCTGGCGCCACGCCCTGGAGCTGGCTCAGGCGATCAACAGCCCCGACGTGGTCTTCCAGCTGATCAAGGACGGCGACCACCGCCTGTCGCGGCCCCAGGACCTCGTCCGCCTGATCGCGGCGGTCGAAGAGCTCGTTCAGCCGCCCGCCTGAAGGATGGCGCTCAGGCCCTCGCGATAGGTCGGATAGGCCGGCCGCCAGCCGAGTTCGGCCTTGGCCCGGGCGTTGGAGACCCGCTTGCTCTCGGCGTAGAACCGCTGGGCCGGGCCAGCCAGGTTCGCCTCTTCCACCGGGATTTCGGGGGGCGCGGCAAGCCCCAGAAGCTCCGCCGCATAGGCCACCACCTCGCTGTTGGGGGCCGGCTCGTCGTCACAGAGATTGTAGATTCCGCCCGCCCGCGGGCGGGCGATGGAGGCGGCCAGGCCCGCGGCCAGGTCGTCCACATGGATGCGGGAAAAGACCTGGTCTGGCGCGACGATTCGCTTGGCCCGGCCCGCGCGGAGGCGATCGAGCGTCGAGCGGCCAGGCCCATAGATGCCGGGCAGGCGAAAGATGGCCGTGGTCAGGCCCATGCCCTTGCCCACGTCGAGCCAGTCCCGCTCGGCGGCGACCCGGCGGGCGCCCTCCATCGACTGGGCCGCCAGGCGGCCAGTCTCGAAGACCCAGCCCCCCTGGCGATCCCCATAGACCCCGGTGGTGGAGAGATAGCCCAGCCAGTCGGGAAAGGCGCCGGCCCGCGCCATGGCCGGGACCAGGGCGCGCAGGCCCGGGCATCCTTCCGTGTCGGGGGCCGCGGTGACCAGGACGGCGTCGGCGGCCTTCAGTTCGTCGGCGAGCGCCGCCGGATCGCCTATTGAAACCGCATCGACGCCCAGCGCCTTGAGCCGCTCGGCGTCTTCAGTCCGCCGGTAGGTGGCCGCCAGGCTCCAGCCCTGGGCCGTCAGCCGCGTCCCCAGGGCCTGGGCCGAGAACCCGTAGCCGAAGGTGAAGAGCCGCACGGCCTGCGCCTCTATTCCGCCGCCACCGCCTTGCCCGGCGCGCTGGCCGCGGCCGCCCGCTCGGCGTTCCAGTGGGAGTGGCAGGGAATCTTGCTCATATCGGCCCGGTCGGCATAGGCGCGGGCGATCTCGGCGACCTCCATCAGCAGGCCGTCCTCGAGCCGGATAGGATTGAGGCCATAGTCCAGCAGGCACTTGTTCTCGACCACCAGGTCGTTCTCGTCAGCCTCGGCCCGGGGATTGGGCAGGTGGGCGACCTCGGCCTCGGTCAGCCCGGCGATCATCTGGGCCAGGTCCCGGACCCGCCAGGTCTCGGTCATCTGGTTCATCACCTTCACCCGGTCGCCGCGCTCCGGCGGGTGGGCGAGGGCCAGTTCGACGCAGCGCACGGTATCCTGGATGTGGATGAAGGCCCGCGTCTGGCCGCCGGCGCCGTGGACGGTCAGCGGATATCCGACCGCCGACTGCATCAGGAAGCGGTTCAGCACCGTGCCATAGTCGCCGTCATAGTCGAACCGGTTGATCAGCCGCTCGTCCTTGCGGGTCTCTTCGGTCTGGGTGCCCCAGACGATTCCCTGGTGCAGGTCGGTGATCCGCAGGTGATCGTTCTTGGCGTAGAACTGGAAGAGCAGGGCGTCCTGCGTCTTGGTCATGTGGTAGATCGACCCTGGATTGGCCGGATAGAGGATCTCCCGTTCCACCCAGCCATCGGGGGTTTCGATCTTGACGGTGAGATAGCCCTCGGGGATCGCCGCGCCGGCCGTGCCGTAGCCGTAGACGCCCATCGTGCCGAGATGGGCCAGATGGATGTCGAGGCCCGAATCGACGATGGCCGCCAGCACGTCGTTGGTGGCGTTCAGATTGTTGTCGACCGTGTAGCGCTTGTGCCTGGCCGACTTCATCGAATAGGGCGCGGCCCGCTGCTCGGCGAAGTGGACAACGGAGTCCGGCCGCCAGGTTTTCAGCAGATCGAGCAGGGCGTCGTAATCCTTGCCCACAGTGATGTCGTGAAAGCCGATCTCGTGACCTGAAACCTCTTTCCAGGCGGCGATCCGCTCATGGATATCCCGCACAGGGGTCAGGGATTGAACCCCCAACTCACCGTCGATCCGACGTCGGGACAGGTTGTCGACGATGGCCACGTCATGGCCACGGGCCGAGAGGTGGAGGGCCGTGGGCCATCCACAAAAGCCGTCGCCGCCGAGAATGAGTACGCGCATCGCCGCTCCGATCCGTACGGGTTTCACCTTCGCCAGGGCTAACAAACGCCAGGGCATTGGGAAAGCGCCGTCGACGAGATCGGGTTCAAGAGGTCAGGGTTCAGACGTTCCGCGGGTTGTCAGAGCAGGCCCGTAATCGCCTCGCGTGCAGCGCCGCCAAACGTCGGGTGGCGCAGGGCGAAGGCCACATTGGCGCGCAGCAGACCGATCTTGTCCCCGCAGTCATAGGTTACGCCCTCATATTCCAGGGCGTGGAAATCCTGGACCTTCATCAGTTCGGCCATGGCGTCCGTCAGTTGGATTTCCCCGCCGGCGCCCTTTCCCTGCTTTTCCAGCAAGGGGAAGATGTCGGGCTGCAGGATGTAGCGGCCGCTGATGAACAGGTTCGAGGGCTCGGTCCCCGGCGCAGGCTTCTCGACCATGCCCCGCATGCGGTTGATGCGGCCCTTCTGGCTCTCCAGGTCGACGATGCCGTACTTGTGCGCCTCGCCCTCCGGCGCCGGCTCGACGACGATGATATTGCCGCCGACCTGATCGTAGGCGGCTACGGCCTGGGCCAGGGTCGGGGTGTCGGCGGCCATCAGCATGTCCGGCAAAATCACCGCGAACGGCTCGTCGCCGATGATGTCGCGGGCGCACCAGACGGCGTGGCCCAGGCCCAGGGGCGCCATCTGGCGCACGAAGCTCATCTGGCCGGGCTGGGGCAGGTCGCGGCGAACCTCGGCCAGGATGTCGGCCTTGCCCTTGGCCTCCAGGGCGCCCTCGATCTCGGGCGAGGCGTCGAAATAGTCTTCGATCGCGCCCTGGCCGCGACCGACGATGAACACGAAGTGCTCGATTCCCGCGGCGCGCGCCTCCTCGACGATGTAGGACAGGATCGGACGGTCGAAGACATTGAGCATGTTCTTCGGCGTGGTCTTGGCGCCGGGTAGGACGCGCGTCCCCAGTCCCGCCACCGGCAGCACAGCCTTGCGAACCTTGGTGGTCATCTCGTCCTCCGTCACTGCTGTCCGGACTCGCCTAGACGAGGCGCTGCGCGAAATCCACCGTCGATCGGCGAAACATTCCCGGTTCCGGGCGCCTTCGATTCGATGGCGTCACAAAGCCGGGAACACGGCCTCGTGATGCAGCGTTTCGCAGGAAGGCAATTCGCCGTAGAGCCCGATGCGATCAGACGGAACCCTCTGGTCGGTGAATCAGGCCCTAAACTCTAAGGTTTGAACGCGCCCCGATAACGGGTCCCACCTGTCGGAACGCGCTCTAGGGAGCCAAAAACGTGAATATCCGCACGCTTTCCACCTTTGCCGTCGGCGCCCTCGCCGCGGTCACCCTTGCCGCCTGTTCCGATAACGATGCGGCCGACACCACCGAGGTCACGCCGCCGGCCGATAGCATGGCGACGACGCCTGCCGACCCGATGCCGCCAGCCACAACTGACCCGGCCATGCCCGCCGACGGCATGACGCCGCCTCCGGTGAACGATCCCGCGGCCATGGATCCGGCGGCCACATCGCCGGCTACCGACACCCCGCCGGCGCCCTGATCTTTGGGAAACATAATGCGGCCCCGCTCCGGCGGGGCCGTTCTTGTCCAGGCGAGCGGTCGCCTCAGACCTTCTCGCTGATCCTGATCGCCGTGCGACATCCGGCGCGGATCGCCGCTGACAGCAGGCCGTAGCCCGGCGCGCCATGGGCGCCTTCGTCTATGGCCAGATCCTTGTGGGCCAGCTCCTCGTCCCGGAACCGAGAGAGTTCCGCCGCCAGTTCCGGCTCGCGCTCGGCCAGTTCAGCCACCTGATCGGCATAGTGTTTCTCGATGACCGACTCCACCGCCTCGGTGCAGGCATGGGCCGCCTTCTCCCCCATCAGGGCCGTGCCGGCCCCCAGGGCGAAGCCCGCCAGGCGCCACAGGGGCGTCATGACGGTGGGACGCACGCCGTGTTCATTCAGCAAGGCGTCGAAGCGGGCCAGATGGACAGCCTCGTGACCCTCCATCTCCTCCAGCTGAGCGGCGATGCGCGCCTTGTCCTTGGCCGCGCCCAGGACCGCGCGCTGACCCTGGTAGATGTGGACCGCACCCAGTTCGCCGGCATGATCCACGCGCAGGATTTCGGCCAGCCGGGCTTCAAGGGTTCCGGCGCCGGGACGGGCGGGAATGGGCTTTTCGCTCATCGCTTGCCTCTTTCGTAAGCCGCCGCCGCCAGGCTCAGCGCCGCCAGGGCCAGGGAGATTAGGGCGTTCCACCCGGCCATGGACAGGCCGGCGAACACCCAGGGCGCCTCATCGCAGGCCGGGGCGCGGACGGCGGCGCCTTCTAGCAGACCCGACAGGGCCTCAAGGCTGACGGCCCCGCCGGTCGATGCGCAGGCCGAGGGACCGGGCCACCACTTCCACTCTGCGCCGGCGTGATAGGCCGCGACGCCAAAGCCTACGGCGAACACCATGGCCAGGCCAAGATTGAAGGCCGGGCGGAATCTCGCCCCGCCTTGCAGCCGGGTGAGGACCATGCCGGCCAGGGCGACCGCGACGGCTGCCCAGTAGACCTCCCGCTGGCGCAGGCACAGGGCGCAGGGGGCGAGCTCACCGAAGGTCTGGAACCCATGGGCGATGGCCAGCATGCCGGCCGAGGCGACCAGGGCCGAAAGCCGCCAGCGATGAAGGATCGGGTCGAGACCTTTGATCATGGAGTCCGATTGAACTGCATATTCGGCCTGTAAGCCACGGGGGACTGAAGAAAGCGCAACCCGGCTGGCGAGCGACCCTCGCCCATTTGCTAGCAGGGACACAGTAGCTTGTCTCCCGCCGCCGCGAGGTAGATAGTTGCATCTGATACTATATCGCTGGCAGGAGACTTCCATGACCGCGCTTGCGTCCACACCGACGACGCCCCTCGACCTGTTCGAGAATCCGCTGGGCACCGACGGCTTCGAGTTCGTCGAATTCACCTCGCCCGAGCCCGAGCGGCTGGGCGCCCTTTTCGACCTGATGGGCTTTACTGCGGTGTCGCGGCACCGGTCGAAGAATGTGGTCCGCTATCGCCAGGGCGACATCAACTTCCTGCTCAACATGGAGCCCTCGGGCCAGCCGGCCGACTTCCGCGAGGTTCACGGTCCCTCGGCCAACGCCATGGCTTTCCGGGTGCGAGACGCGGCCAAGGCCCTGGCCCTGGCGATCGAGCGCGGCGCGACCCCGGTCCAGGGGCCGGTGGGACCCATGGAGCTGAACATTCCGGCCATCGAGGGGATCGGCGGCTCGAACCTCTATCTGGTCGACCGCTACGGGGCCCAGGAAATCTATGACGTGGACTTCGTCCCCATCCAGGGCGCGGCCGAGCTGGAGGCTGAGCGCGGGGTCGGCCTGACCTATCTCGACCACCTGACCCACAATGTGTTCCGCGGCAACATGGCCAAGTGGGCGGACTTCTATGAGCGGATCTTCAATTTCCGCGAGATCCGCTATTTCGACATCGAAGGCGCCCAGACCGGCCTCCTGTCCAAGGCCATGACCAGCCCCTGCGGCAAGATCCGCATCCCGCTGAACGAGAGCCGGGACGACCACTCCCAGATCGAGGAGTTCCTCAAGGACTATAAGGGCGAGGGCATCCAGCATTTGGCGCTGGGAACCGACGACATCTACGCGGCCGTGGAGACCATGCGCGAGCGCGGGGTCCGCTTCCAGGACACGCCGGAGACCTATTACGACCAGCTCGACGCCCGGGTGCCCGGTCATGGCGAGGACCTGCAGCGGCTGCGGGCCGACCGTATCCTGGTGGACGGGGCGCCCACCGAGGGCCAAGGTCTACTGCTGCAGATCTTCACGGAGAACATGATCGGGCCGATCTTCTTCGAGATGATCCAGCGCAAGGGCAATGAAGGGTTCGGTGAGGGCAACTTCAAGGCGCTGTTTGAGTCCATCGAGCTCGACCAGATCCGCCGGGGCGTGCTGCCGAAGAAGGACTAGGGACGTTTGAGCATGCGGATAGTCGGTCTGGCGTTGGTGCTGGCGGGCCTGATGGCGGGGAATGCGATGGCGCAGCCGAAATGGGCGATCGTGGTTCATGGGGGCGCAGGCGTGATCGCGCGCGCAGACCTGACGGCTGAACAGGAGGCCGCCTATCGCGCCGCCATGACCCGGGCGACGCAGGCCGGCGGTGAGGTGCTGGCGCGCGGTGGTTCGGCTCTGGACGCCATCGAGACGGCGATCGGCCTCTTGGAGGACGATCCCCTGTTCAATTCGGGGCGCGGGGCGGTCTTCACCGCCGAAGGCCGCAATGAACTGGACGCCTCGATCATGGACGGCGCGACCTTGAAGGCCGGGGCGGTGGCCGGCGTCACTCGCACCCGACACCCGATCTCGCTTGCTCGGGCGGTGATGGAGAAGTCGCCGCACGTCATGCTGATGGGCGCTGGCGCCGACACCTTTTCCCGCGAAGCCGGCCTCGAGCAGGTGGAGCCGGCCTATTTCTACACCGAGCGCCGCTGGCGATCCCTGGAGCGGTTCCTGAACGAGAACAACCTGCCGGTCCCGGCGCGGCCAGAGGGCGCGGCCACCCCTGACGAAGCGGCGGGCCTGGCCCATGACGAGGGCAAGTACGGCACGGTCGGCGTGGTGGCGCTCGACCAGGCGGGCCATGTGGCGGCCGGCACCTCGACCGGCGGCACGACGGGCAAGCGCTGGGGCCGGGTGGGCGACAGCCCGATCATCGGCGCCGGCAACTACGCCTCGGACGCCTCCTGCGCGGTCTCGGCCACCGGAACCGGGGAGTATTTCATCCGCCTGACCGTGGCCCGGGAGGTCTGCGCCCTGGTGGAGCACAAGGGCCTCTCCCTGCAGGCCGCCGCCGACGAGGTGATCCAGACCAAGCTGACGGCCCTGGGCGGCGACGGCGGGGTGATCGCCGTGGCGCCCGGCGGCCAGATGGCCTGGAGCTACAACACCTCGGGCATGTACCGCGCCCGGCTGGCTGACGGCGAGCCCCTGAGCGTGGGGATCTACAAGGACGAGCCCTGATGGCGACCCGCAACTGGATCCCCGTGCGCGGCGCGCAAGGCGTCCATTCGCGCCAGGCCCATGCGGACCTGCCGGCCGGCACCTATGAGCGCGAGATCTCCAAGGAGGGCTTCTTCGGCCCGGCCGCCTTCCTGCATCATCCTCGGCCGCCCACCGGCTGGACGAACTTCGAAGGCCCCCTTCGGCCGCGGGCCTTCGATCTGGCGCGGCTGAACGAACCGCAGGCCTCGCCGTGGGATGCGCCGGTGGTGCTGCACAACGCCGCCACGGAAATCCGCTTCTGGAAGCTGGATCAGGCCATGCCGAGCCTGGTCCGCAACGCCGACGGCGACCAGCTGTTGTTCGTCCACCAGGGGGCCGGCGATCTCTTTTGCGACTATGGCCGCATCGGCTTTGGCGCCGGCGACTATCTCTATCTGCCGCGGGGGACCATGTGGCGCCTGGCGCCGGCCGAGCCCTGCGCCATCCTGACCATTCAGGCGACCAACAGCCACTTCACCCTGCCCGAGAGGGGCCTCCTGGGCCCCCATGCCATCTTCGATCCGGCCCTGCTGGACACGCCGGTGATGGATGAGGCCTTCCGCGACCACCAGGCCCACGACGGCGAAACCACGGTGGCCATCAAGAAGCGCGGGCAGGTCTCGACCGTGACCTATCCCTACAACCCCCTGGACGCGGTGGGCTGGCATGGGGAGTTGGCGCCCGTGCGCCTCAACGTGGCCGACATCCGGCCGGTGGCCAGCCATCGCTATCACCTGCCGCCCAGCGCCCACACGACCTTCGTGGCCGACCGCTTCGTGGTCTGCACCTTTGCGCCCAGGCCCTTCGAGACCGATCCCGGCGCGCTCAAGGTGCCGTTCTTCCACAACAATGACGACTATGACGAGGTGCTCTTCTACCACGCTGGCGACTTCTTCAGCCGCGATGGCATCGATGCGGGGATGATGACGTTTCATCCCTCCGGGTTCACCCATGGCCCGCACCCCAAGGCTCTGAAGAACATGCTGTCCCAGCCCAAGCCCGCCACCGACGAATATGCGGTGATGATCGACACCCGCGACCCGCTGGAGGTGGGCGAGGCCGCCGGCCCGGTGGAGAACCCCGCCTATGTCGACAGCTGGAAGGCCCGATGAACGCCGCCGTCCATGACGATCTGGAGGCTGCGGCCCGGGAGGAACTGGTCCAGGCCTGCGATCTCGGCTGGCGGGCCTTGGCGCCCTGCACCCCCTGGGGCGACACCTTCGAGGGCTTTAGCCCCCAGGGCCGGCCGGTCTGTTTCGAGCGCAACTACATGTGGGAGGCGGCGCCCGGCGGCGACATCCGCGTGGAGGTGCACGTCTATGAGGCCAAGGCCTTCGAGGCCGGCGTCCGACTGGTCCAGACCCTGATCCAGGAACAATCCTGAGCCCCAAGAAGCGGAGACCTAGATGAAGCTCGCCTCGCTGAAGTCCGGCCGTGACGGCCGTCTCGTGGTGGTCTCCAACGACCTGGCCTGGTTCACCGATGCGGCCACCGTCGCGCCCACCCTGCAAGCCGCCCTCGACGACTGGGAACGATGCGAGCCCATGTTGCGCGCCCTGGCCGAGAGCCTGGAGCATGGCGGCGTGCCCAAGGAACGCTTCCATGAGCACGAGGCCGCCAGCCCCCTGCCGCGGGCCTATCAGTGGGCCGACGGCTCGGCCTATGTGAACCACGTGGACCTGGTGCGCCGCGCCCGGGGGGCGGAGATGCCGCAGAGCTTCTGGACCGATCCCCTGATGTACCAGGGCGGTTCGGACGGGTTTCTTCGTCCGCGCGATCCTATTCCACTGGCCGACGAGGCCTGGGGCTGTGATCTGGAAGCCGAGGTGGCGGTGATCACCGGCGATGTCCCACAAGGGGTGAGCGCGTCCGACGCCCTGGACCACGTCCGCCTGGTGCTGCTGGTCAATGATGTCTCCCTGCGCAACCTGATCCCCGACGAGCTGGCCAAGAGCTTCGGCTTCTTCCAGTCCAAGCCCGCCTCGGCCTTCTCCCCGGTGGCGGTGACGCCGGACGCGCTGGGGGAGGCCTGGCGCGCGGGCCGCCTGCATGGCGCCATGGAGGTGGAGCTGAACGGCCAGGTCCTGGGCTGCGCCGACGCCGGCGTCGACATGACCTTCGATTTCGGGACCCTGATCGCCCATGCGGCCAAGACCCGGGCGCTGGCCGCCGGCACGATCATTGGCTCGGGCACGGTGTCGAATCGCGGACCTGATGGCGGTCCAGGAAAATCGGTGGCCGAGGGCGGCGTCGGCTATTCCTGCCTCGCCGAGGTGCGGACCGTGGAGACCCTGGCCCATGGAGAGGCCAGAACGCCCTTCCTCAAGGTCGGCGACACCGTACGGATTGAAATGCGCGATGGGCGCCGACACTCGATATTCGGCGCCATCGAACAGGAAGTACAAGCCCCATGACCGTGCAGACCCGGCCAGAACCGGCCGACGCCGCCGGCCTCCAGCTGGACGCCTATCTGCCCTATCGCCTGTCGGTGGCCTCGAACGCCGTCAGCCGGCTGATCGCGCGGGCCTATGAGGACCGTTTCGGCCTCACCATCCCCCAGTGGCGGCTCGTCTGCGTGCTGGCCGAGGACGGGCCGATGAACCAGAGCGCTCTGGTCAGCCGGACAGGCATGGACAAGGTCACCGTCAGCCGCGCCGCCCAGGGCCTGACCAAGCGCCACCTGCTGGAGCGTTCTGAGAACGACCGGGACGGCCGCTCCCACGTGGTGGCGCTGAGCCTGGAAGGCGTGCGCCTGCACGCCGAGATCGCGCCCCTGGCCCTGGCCTATGAGGCCGCCCTGATCTCAGGGCTCGACCCCCATGAGGTGGCCCTGCTCAAGCGCCTGCTGCTCCGTCTTCAGGGCGCCGCCGGCGTGCTGGCCGGCGAGACGCCGAGTCCAGGTTAGCCCCAGCCCAGCGCCACCGCGCCGTGATAGACGCCCATGGCCGCCAGATAGGCCAGGGTGACCATGTAGGCGAACATCACCGTGGGCCACAGCCAGCTGTTGGTCTCGCGCTTCACCACGGCCAGGGTCGGCGCGCACTGGGGCGCGAACACGTACCAGGTCAGGAAGGCCAGCCCCATGGCCAGGGACCAGTCGGCCGAAAGCGCCCCGGCCAGGGTGCCGACCTGCTCCTCGGCGTTGGCCACCGCATAGACGGTGCCCAGCGCGCCCACGGCGACCTCGCGGGCGGCCATGCCCGGGATCAGCGCCACGGTCATCTGCCAGTTGAACCCGATCGGGGCGAACAGGGGGTGGATCAGGTGGCCCAGCCGACCGGCGAAGCTGTAGTCGATGGCCGGTCCCGTCGCGCCCTCCGGCGGATAGGGGAAGGTCGACAGGACCCAGATCAGCACCATCAGCGGCAGGATGATGCGGCCGGCGCGGTTGATGAAGATCTCGGCCCGCTGCCACAGGTTGCGCAGGACGCTCTTGGGATCAGGCGCCTTGTAGGTCGGCAGCTCCATCAGGAAGGGCTCGACCTGCCCCCGCCAGAACAGCCGCCGGGCGATGAACGAGATGGAGAGCGCGCTGGTGATGCCGGCCACATAGAGGCCGAACATGACCACCCCTTGCAGGTTGGCGAAGCCCCAGACGGTCTGGTCGGGGATGAAGGCCGCGATGATCAGGGTGTAGACCGGAATCCGCGCCGAGCAGGTCATCAGCGGCGCCACCATGATGGTGGTCAGCCGGTCGCGCTTGGAATCGATCACCCGGGTGGCCATGACGCCCGGAATGGCGCAGGCGAAGGACGACAGCAGGGGGATGAAGGCCCGGCCATGCAGGCCCGCCCCGCCCATGATCTTGTCCATCAGGAAGGCGGCCCTGGCCATATAGCCGAAGTCCTCCAGCAGGATGATGAAGAAGAACAGGATCAGGATCTGGGGTAGGAAGACGAGCACGCTGCCGACGCCGGCGATCAGGCCATCGACGATCAGGCTCTGCAAAAGACCGTCCGGCAGCACCGTAGCGACCAGTCCCCCCAGGGCGCCCACGCCGGCCTCGATGCCGTCCATCAGCGGCCCGGCCCAGGCGAAGACGGCCTGGAACATGACGAACAGCAAGGCCAGCAGAATGGCCAGGCCCGCGACCGGGTGCAGCAGCACCCCATCGATCTTGCCGGTCAGGGTGTCGGGGCGTTCGGCCGGCCGCACATGGGCCTTCATCAGGCGCTGGGCCTCGGCGTGGGCCCGGCGGATTTCAGCGGGGCTCGGCTCATGCCAGGTGTTGGGGGCGTCCAGTTCGCCCGCGGCGGCCAGGGCCTCGACCTTGGCCTCTACCTGGGCGACCAGGTCCTCGATGCCGCGCTTGCGGGTGGCCACGGTGGTGACGATCGGCGCGCCGATGTCGCGGGCCAGGCCCTCCAGGTCGATGCGGAGGCCCTGGCGCTGGGCGATGTCGAACATGTTGAGCGCCAGAACCATGGGCCGGCCCACCTGGCGCAGTTCCAGGATCAGGCGCAACACCAGGCGCAGATTGGTGGCGTCGGCGACACAGACCACCACGTCCGGGGGCGTCTCTCCCTTGAGCTGCCCCAGGACGGCGTCGCGGGTGACCTCTTCGTCCGGGCTGCGGGCGCGCAGGGAATAGGTGCCGGGCAGGTCGATGACCGACAGGGTCCGCCCGCCAGGTGTCGTGACCATCCCCTCCTTCTTCTCCACCGTCACCCCAGCATAGTTGGCCACCTTCTGGCGGCCGCCGGTCAGAGCGTTGAACAGGGCGGTCTTGCCGGAATTGGGATTGCCGACCAGGGCGATGCGGGCGCTGGTGCTCATCGGCCAGCGCTCCGGGCGTCCAGGCGGATGATCACGTCGGCGGCGTCGTGGCGGCGCAGCGCCACGCGCATATCGTCCAGGCGCACCGCAATCGGGTCCCGGCCGATGGCGCCTTCGTGGATGACCTCGATGGCGGCCCCTTCGACGAAGCCCAGCTCCAGCAGCCGGCGCTCCAGCTCCTCGGCGCTCAGGCCGTGATGATCGACATCGGGGCGCACATGGACCCTACCGATGACGCCGCGATCCCCGAGCCGCGCCTGGCTCAGCCGCACCTCGCCATGGGCGGGCTGGGGATCGGCGGCCAGGGCCGAGGCGGGCGTGAGGTGGTCCATAAGCAAATCCAGGCCTGAGGCGAAGGGCGGCGCACGCGGCGCCGCGTCTGCGAACGATTATCAGTTACGGATGACCCATCGGCGATGCAAGCCCTGTCGCCCTGTCAGGACGATTCACCGCGCCGCCAGCCCACATTGACGCGACGGCGCGCGCCGCTAGATTGCGCTGCCCGCGGGCCCCTGTGGTGGAATTGGTAGACGCGCCGCACTCAAAATGCGGTACCGCAAGGTGTGTCGGTTCGAGTCCGACCGGGGGCACCAGGCCTTGGCGTGATGGGCGGCTAGCCCCCCGCCGCAAAGATCAGCGGGACGGCGATCAGGGCGATGGCCGAGATCACGACCACGCCGATGATGTTCAGCCACAGACCCGCCCGGCTCATCTGAGCGATGCTGATCAGGCCGCCGCCATAGACGACGGCGTTGGGAGGCGTGGCCACCGGCAGCATGAAGGCGCAGGAGGCCGCAAGCGCCAGCGGGATGGCGAACAGCAGCGGGTCGACGCCGATGGCGAGCGCCAGCGCTCCGCCGATCGGCAGGAAGGTGGCGGCCGAGGCGGTGTTACTGGTCAGTTCGGTCAGGAAGATCATCGCCAGGGTGACGATGACCACCAGGGCCGCCACAGGCCAGGCGCCCAGCACGCCCAGGAGTTCCCCCAGCCAGGCGGCCAGGCCGCTGTCGGAGATGGCTGCGGCCAGGCTCAGGCCCCCGCCGAACAGGGTCAGCACGCCCCAGGGCAGGCGCTTGAGTTCGGCGTCGGTGACCAGGCGCTCGCTGCGGAAGCCGGCGGCGGGGGTGAAGGCCAGGGTCACGGCCGCGGCGATGGCGATGCCGGTGTCGGTCAGCCAGGGCGCGTAGGGGGCGAGCAGGGGCCGGAAGATCCAGGCGCCGGCCGCCAGGGCGAAGATGATCGAGACCCGCTTCTCCGGCCCCGTCATCTGACCCAGCCTCGCCCGTTCCTCCCGGAACAGCACGCCGGCCTCCGGCAGGACCAGCTTCACGGGGTGGAGGGCCGTGAGCACGACCCAGGCGGCGCCCAGCAGGATCAGCGCCACCGGCACGCCGATGATCATCCACTGGCCAAAACCGATCTCGACCCCGTGCTCGCGGGCCATATAGCCGGCCAGCAGCGCGTTGGGCGGGGTGCCGATCAGGGTGGCGACACCGCCGATGCTGGCGCCATAGGCCACCGCCAGCAGGAGGGCGACGCCGAGATTGCGGTACGAGACCGGATCCTCGCGCCCGCCATGGTCCTCGGCCAGGGCCAGCACGGCCATGGCGACCGGCATCATCAGGACGGCGGCGGCGGAGTTGCTGACCCACATGGAGACCAGCGCCGTGGCGCCCAGCACGCCGGCCACCAGCCGACGGGGCGTGGCCCCAGCGGCGGCGGCGCAGCCGAGGCCGACCCGCCGGTGCAGGTCGCACCGTTCCATGGCCGCGCCAAGGACGAAGCCGCCCAGGAACAGGAAGATCACCGGGTCGGCGTAAGGGGCTGCGGCGTCGCGGATGTCGCTGACGCCCAGGGCCGGAAACAGAACGATGGGCAGCAGCGCGGTGGCCACCAGGGGCGCAGCCTCCGTGATCCAGAGGATGGCCATCAGGACGGCGATCGCCGCCACGGGCCGGACGGCAGGCCCCGGCCCGAAATCCGGCGCCAGCAGAATCGCCCCGAAGGCGAAGAATCCCAGGATCAGTCCAGCCGCCCGTCGGCGCGACCCGCCGGCCGCCTCATCGCTCGCCCCAAAGTCCACTTTTCTTCCCCCCGCTCGGCCGCACGCCCGGCGACCTGAACCGCGGCCAATATGGGCTATGCCGCACCTGTGACGCCAGAGGGAGGGCCGCCGTGCGCCACCTTCGCTCTGCGCCGTGCTAAACTGTCGCCCCAGGCTACGGCGCTCTGATGCGACTCCATGAGGCGAAATGGACGACCCCTCGGATACGGCCGGAACGGCGCAGGACGCCGCCTGCCAGGACATGTCTCGGCTGATCATCCAGTGCGCCATCCCCCACTTCGTCCAGGGCGTGGCGACCCTGGGGCACTTCGCCGGCGGCGATCCTCTGACCGGCGTCCTGGCGCTCTCGATTATCGAGGCCAATGTCCGGCATATCGTCCGGGATCCGGTCCTGGCCCTGCGCTACGCCGGCGTGGACAATCCGCCGCCCGACGACATCCGTCGGCCCATCAGCGTCGGGGCCCTGGCCGCGTCTTTCAGCATTCCCTACGACGCCGCCCGGCGTCGGGTCGCCGATCTCGAGGCCCGGGGCCTCTGCCGGCGGACCACCCGCGGGGTCTATATTCCGGCCGCGGCCCTCGAGACCGAAGCCAACCGTCAGGCGCTCGGGCGCAGCCTGGCGACGGTGCGCGCCCTGGCCGCCGATGTCCGCGCCGCCGCGCCCAACTTCGACCTGACGGGCGGCGCCAAGCCCATGCCCGGAATCACGCCGCCCACCTCCCAGGAGCGGCTGGCCGCCCGTTTCACCGCCGAATACGTTCTGCGGTTCGCCGAGCGCCTGACCCGCACAACCGGGGACTTCAGTCGCGGCATGATCCTTCTGGCCATCCTCGAGGCGAACTACCGGCCGCTGCATGAGGACCTGGAGGTGGCGCGGCGCTATGCATCGGTTCGACGGCCGCCGCCCGATGACCTGCTGGCGCCGATCAGCGTCCTGGCCCTGTCCAACAGCCTGAAGCAGCCGTTCGAGACCACCCGCCGAAATGTGAACGTTCTGATCCAGACCCGGCGCTGCCTTCGGACTCCCAAGGGAATCGTCGTCCCCGCCCAGGCCTTCAGGACACGTCTGGCCCACGATGCGCTGACCGGTCATGTGGCGGACATCCAGCGGGTGTTCGGCGCCATGGCGCGCCTGGGCGTGACCTTCGACTGACCCAGGGCGCGCCGTATGGGTGGCGGCTAGCCCTTGCCGCCCCAGGCGCGATTGACGGCGGCGTCGCCAGGGGCCATGGGCTGCCCATCGTGACCATGGCCTCCCCCCCGCGCCCCGTTCCTGAACGTCCGGCTTCCAAGATTGGCCTGGGTGTGATGCTCCGTGTGGCGGCCATGGCCTGTATGGCGGGCCTGTTCGGGCTGGTGAAGGTCGCCTCCGAGCGGGGGGTTCCGATCTTCGAGACCCTGTTCTTCCGCAACGCCTTCGCCTTCATCCCGATCGCCATCTACATCCTGCGCACCAGCGGGTTCGGCGTGTTGCGGACCAGCCGGCCGGGCGCCCATGCGGCCCGCGCCATGGTCGGGCTCACCGGCATGATCGGCGGTTTCATGGCGGTCTCCCACCTGCCGCTCACCGAGGCGACGGCGCTTTCCTTCTCCGCGCCCCTGTTCATGACCGCCCTTTCGGTTCCGTTGCTCAAGGAGGCGGTGGGGCCGCACCGCTGGGCGGCCGTCGCCGTCGGCTTCGTCGGCGTGCTGATCATGATCCGGCCGGACCCCGCCAACATGGCCAATATCGGGGTCATCTTCGCCCTGATCGGCGCCGTGGGGTCGGCCGGGGCCATGATCACCATCCGCCAGATCAGCATGACCGAGCCGGGTCCGCGGATCGTCTTCTACTTCACCCTGGCCGGCGCCGTGGCGGGCCTGGCCAGCCTGCCGTTCGGCTGGGTCATGCCCGATCGGGAGACCTTCCTCCTGCTGGTGGTCATGGGCCTGCTGGGCGGGGTCGGCCAGCTTCTGCTGACCGAGGCGATCCGCGTGGCGCCGGTCACCGTCGTGGCGCCTTTCGACTACACCCAGCTCATCTGGGCCAGCCTGTTCGCCTTCATCGTCTGGGACGAGCTCCCACGTCCGCTCACCCTGGTGGGGGCTGCGGTGGTGGCGGCCAGCGGGATCTATATCCTCTATCGCGAGACGATCCGCCGTCGCGAACCGCGACCCTAGGTCCTCCGGAAGTTGATTTCACACGACAAGTTGCGAAGACGGCGTCGCCGCCGCATTGACGGAACGTGGATACGGGAAGATTCTGTCGGCCTCGTCGGCGTTGGGTCGGCGAATCTTTCTTGAAGGAGGTCCCGCCATGCGTCGTGGACTTTCAATTCTCGCGGCGGCGGCCGCCTTTGCCTTCTGCGCCGGCGCAGCCCAAGGCGCGGTGACGGTCATTGGCGGCGGCATGGCCGAGGCCTGCTCCCGCGCCGCCGTCAACGGCGAGTCCGACAAACGGTTCGAGGAGTTCTGCGATATCGCCCTGGAGACCGAGTTCCTCAATTCCCGCGACCGGGCCGGCACCTATGTGAACCGGGGCGTCCTGCGTCTGCGGCGCACCGCCTATGAGGCCGCGGTGAAGGACTTCGACATGGCGGTGAAGATGAAGCCGGACCTGGGCGAGGGCTATGTGAACCGCGGCGCGGCCCTTATCGGCCAGGAGCGCTATGCCGAGAGCCTGGGTCAGATCAATCGCGGCCTGGAGCTCGGCGTCGAGGAGCCGGCCAAGGCCTATTACAACCGCGCCCTGGCCCATGAGGGCCTGGAAGACGCCAAGTCCGCCTATTTCGACTATCAGAAGGCCATCGAACTGGCGCCGGGCTGGAGCGCGCCTGCCGAACAGCTGGCCCGCTTCACCGTCACCACCCGGGCGCAGGCGAACTGAGCGGAGCTAGAGAAGCCATGGCGCGTTGAGGTCCTGCGCCTCAACGGAGCCTCCCATGCGTCCAGCTGCTTTTGTCGTTCGCCCGATGCTCATGGGCCTTGCCCTGATGGCTGCGGCGCCCGCCGCCGCGCAAAACGCCTATTATGATCATCAGCTGGGGGTTCTTCAGGCCCAGCAGCAGATGGACCGCCAGCGGGCGATCGCACTGGAGAACGAGCTCAACGCCCTCAGCGCCCAGGTCCAGACCGAGCAGGCCCTGCGCGCCTTGCGGATGCAACGCCAGGTCCCCGCCATCCCTTCAATCCTGCCCCGGCCAGGGGGGGAGGTCGCTGAACAGCCCGCCCTCGATCTGCCGACCACGCCGGACGCCCGTCTGGCGGCCTCCAACGCGCGGGTGAAGGCGATCCTGGACGGTTCGAAGTAGGCGCGCGCCCGCGACCAGGCCATGGTCGCGCCCTGAGACATATTCGGAGACGACTACATGCGTTGGCGGGGCGGACGGCGTTCTGGGAACATCAGCGATCGTCGGGGCATGGGTCCGGTGGCCGGCGGCTTGGGCGTGGGCGGCGTCGTCCTGGCCCTGATCGGCTATTTCGTCTTCGGCATCGATCCCACGACTACGCTCAGCGTCGTCAATGGCACCGGGGCGCCGGCCGCGGAGAGTTCCGGCGTGCGCGGGGCGCCCGATGATGAGGCCGGACAGTTCGTCGATGTCATCGAAACCTCCACCGCCGAGGTCTGGACCGAGGTCTTCGCCCAGGCGGGCCGGACCTATGAGCCCCCCGCCGCCGTGGTGCTCTACGAGCAGTCCACCAACACCCGCTGTGGGACAGGGCAGGCGGCCATGGGCCCCTTCTATTGCCCGGCCGATCGCATGGTCTATCTGGACCTGTCCTTCTGGGATGATCTGGAGAACCGCTTCGGCGCCGAGGGCGAGGCGGCCCGGGCCTATGTGATCGCCCACGAGATTGCTCACCATGTCCAGAACCTGACCGGCCAGATGGACAAGGCCCAGCGCCTGGGCTCGCAAGGGGCCGAGAGCGGGGCGGTGCGCTTGGAGTTGCAGGCCGACTGCTATGCCGGCGTCTGGGCCGCCCGGGCCGAAGCTGCGTCGGGCGGAGCGGTGGCTCTGGGGCCGGACGATATCGCCCAGGGGCTGGCGGCGGCCTCGGCCATCGGCGACGACACCCTGCAGAAACAGAGCCAGGGCCGGGTCGTGCCCGACGCCTTCACCCATGGCTCCAGCGCCCAGCGGATGGCCTGGTTCAGGACCGGCGCGCAGACCGGCGACCCCAAGGCCTGCGACACCTTCAGCGCCGCCCGGCTCTGACCGCCGTCAGATCGGTGGGGGCGGTTCAAACTCGAGGCAGATGTCCACGCAGCGGCGCGCCAGCAGGTCGCCCGCATCAAGGAAGGGGACCTGGACGTCGTCCGACGAGAGCACTAGCGGGGCCTCGGTGCAGCCGGCGATCAGGGCCTCGGCGCCCGCGGCCACCAGTTCACCCGCCATCCCGGCCATCTCGGAGCGGGCGCGGGACGAAAGGTCACCGCCCTTGATGCGATAGAGCAGGGCCATGAAGGCCTCCTGCCGCTCACCGCCGAGCGTCACCAACCCCAGGCCCCGGGCCGCGAGATATTCCCGATAGAGTTTCAGGGCGCCCTTGGTGCCGAGCACGCCCACCCGGTGGGCGCCGGTGTCGGCGGCGGCCTTGGCCGCGCCGCCGATCATGTCGATCAGGGGCAGGCCGCTGGCCCGTACGATCAGGTCGGCATGGGCGTGGGCGGTGTTACAGGGCATGGCCAGGACCTCGGCCCCGCCGCCGGCCAGCCCGCCGGCCATCTCGGCCAGGACATCGCCGGCCCCGGCGCCAGCGCCGGGACTGGGGGCGTTCCGGTCGGGGACCTGGGGGTTGAGGTCCATCAGGACGCGGATGTGGTCCTGGTCCCGCTGCGCCGGCGTGTAGGCCTGCAGCTTGCCGAGGAAGTCCAGGGTGGCGGCCGGCCCCATGCCGCCCAGAACCCCGAGGATCAGGCTCATGCCAGCTTGCCTTCCAGCTCGCTCTGATAGCCGAACAGGCCCTGGGCGCCGCCGGTGTGCAGGAAGACGACGGTCTCGCCCGTGAAGGCGCCCTTGGCGCAGAGGTCGATCAGGCCCTTCATCGCCTTGCCGCTATAGACGGGATCGAGGATCAGCGCTTCGGTGCGAGCCGCCAGCTTCAGGGCGTCGATCACCGCCTGGTCGATCAGGCCGTAGCCCGCGCCCACATAGTCGCAATTGGCCGACACCATCTCGCGGGTGACCCGGCCCTCCTGGCCCAGCAGGGCGCAGGTTTCCTGGGCCAGCTTGAACACATTGGCCTCCTGCATCGCCTGGGGCGCGCGGACCCCGATCCCCAGGACCGGGATGTCGGCGCCGATCACCGCCAAGCCTGCGACGAGGCCGGCCTGGGTGCCGGCGCTGCCGGTGGCGGTGACGATCCGGTCGATCTTCAGGCCCATGGCGTCGGCCTGGACCACCAGCTCCCGCGCGCAGTCGGCATAGCCCAGGGCGCCGACGGCGTTGGAGCCGCCGCCGGGGATCACATAGGGCCGCCCGCCGCGGTCGCGCACGCCTTGCGCAGTCTCTTCCAGCGCGGCGTTCATGTCGTTGCCGCCGGGCACGGTGCGGATCGCTGCGCCGAGAAGTCGGTCGAGCAGGACGTTGCCCGAGCCGTTGTAGTCGGTGGCCTCCGATCCGGTGCGGGCCTCCAGGACGATCTCGCAGGCCATGCCCATCCGCGCCGCCGCCGCGGCCGTCTGGCGGACATGGTTGGACTGGATGGCGCCCTGGGTCACCAGGGTGTCGGCGCCGCGGGCGCGGGCCTCGCCGACCAGGAACTCCAGCTTGCGCGTCTTGTTGCCGCCGCCGGCCAGGCCCGTGGCGTCGTCGCGCTTGATGAACAGGTTCAGGCCGCCGAGCGCCTCGCCCAGACGAGGCGCGCCCTCCAGCGGGGTGGGCAGATGGGCGAAGCGGGCGCGGGGAAAACGGGCCAGGTGCATGATCAGGCTCCTCAGATGAACTGAAGCCTGCCGTAGAGCATGATGCGATCAGACGGAACCGTCTGATCGTTGAATCATGCTCTAGCTTCAAAAGCTTGAGCGCATCTCATCCGTGAAACCGGATTCCACTTTTACGGGATGCGCTCGAGCACGCGCCTCCCCGCGCGTCTGCGGCCCAGCCGGGGTCAGGGGATCAGGATCGGGGCGGCGACCAAGCCCAGTCCCACGATGCTGACCAGCCAGGCCAGGGAGCGGACGCCCCGGACCCCGAAGGCGTAGAGCGGCACATAGGCGACCCTGGCCCAGAAATAGACCTGCGCCCCGATGGCCGTCAGCTCCGAGGCGCGGCCGGTGACATGGACGATCAGCACCGCGCCGATGAACAGCGGCAGGGTCTCGAACAGATTGGCCTGGGCCCGCTGCAGCCGGTTGGCGCGGGGGTTGAGGGCCGGCATCTCCTCGTCCCGGGCGCCGGTGTTCCACTTCAGCCCGTATTGCGACGTGCGGGCCATGTCGAAGAGCAGGATCTGAACGAAGGCCAGGACCAGTGTCCAGGCCAGCATGACGAGTTCGATGGTCACGTGACGTCCCCCAGGCTTGCGGGCCGCAGGCTGCGGTCCTTCGGCCCAGGGGACGCTCACGTGCCGGTCGCCGTCAAGGACGACCCAGCGTCAGCCTAGATGGCGATCAGCCGCCGAACTTGCGGGTGAAGCGCACCCCGATGGCCCGGGGCGGCAGGACATAGGTGTAGTAGCTGCGCACATAGACCGGGTCGCCGTCCCCGTCGAAGACCGGCTGGTTGTACTGGCTGGTGGCCCGCGCGCCGGTCTCGGCGAACTCGTTGAACAGGTTCTTCACATAGAGGGTGGCGGTCCAGACGTCGGTGCTGAGCGAGACCGCAGCATTGTGCACCTGATAGCCCTCGAGCGTCAGGCTCTCTGCCCGGCCGCCGGTGCGGGTCAGCACGTCGCCGAGCGCCGTGACGCCGTAGTTGACGCCAAAGTCCATGCCATTGGAGAGCGGCCGCTCATAGTCGATGAACAGGCTGCCCTGATGTTCCGGCGAGCCGGGCAGGCGGTCGCCAGGCATGCCGTCCTCATAGGTGATGGTGCCCTGGAAGCCCGGCGGGTTGAAGCGTGGCACCAGGTTCGGCGTGATCTCGGTGAGCTCGGAGGTGTTGTAGGAATAGCTGCCGCGGACGGTCAGATCGCCCGTGACCTGGCCGATGAAGTTGATCTCCACACCCTTGGACTCGGCCGCCGAGCCGTTCTTGGTGATGGGGATCAGGCCGTTCTCCGTGGCCGAGGCGACCTGTGGATCGCTCCATTCGATGAAATAGGCCGAGCCGTTGAGGGTCAGGCGATCATCGAACAGCTGGGTCTTCAGACCGATCTCGTAGTTCAGGGTCTTGTCGGGCTGATAGGCCAGCTCATTGGGGAGCGCGCAGCTGAGCTGGTTGGTGGGCAGCGGGTCGGGGCAGGGGCCGACGCCGTTGGAGTTGCCGATCCGGTAGCCTTCGCTGACCGTCAGATAGCCCAGGATGTCGTCGGTGAACTGGTAGGAAGTGTTGAACTTGAACAGCCAGCCATCGTCCTCCTGGCCGCCCGGCTCGAAGTCCAGGGTGATCGCATCGGGCGCCGCGCCGAAGAAGACGCTGTTGAGCAGCGGGAAGTCGACGGCCTGGAAGGTCTCCAGCTCGTAGGAGTATCGCCGCGCCCCGGCCGTCACCTGCCAAGCCGGGGTGATGTCATAGGTGACTTCACCATAGATGGCCTGCTCCTTCAGGTTGGTGGTGCCCACGTTATAATATTCCAGGGCGTCCGGCCGCTCACCTCCGAGCCACTCGGCGTAGCCCGGGGTGAACTCCTTGCTCGAGGAATTGGAGTCCAGCTCGTAGTAGAAGCCGCCAAGGATCCAGCTGAAGGGACCCTCATGATCCGACACCAGCCTGACCTCCTGGCTCAGCACCTGCTGGCCAGCCTCTTCCAGGGTGTAGGCGGTGAAGGTCGGGAAGGCTTCGTAGCTGTATTCCAGGCTGATCAGCAGGTCGGTCTGGTCGCGCTGGCCGCGCTCGGTGTAGCGCGACTTGCCGGTGGAAGAGGTCAGCTGAGCGAAGCCGAGGTCGGCGGTGACCTCGAGGGCCAGAAGCTCGTTCCAGCGCGTGTTGGGCTCCAGGACGCGCTCGGCTGATTCATAGTCGCCGGTGGCCAGCGTGCTGCGGCGATGGCTGACCTGACGGGCGCCCACATCCTTGTCCTGGAAGTGATAGGTGAGCGTGCTGTCCAGCCAGTCGGTGGGCGCCCAGCGCGCCGCCAGCCGGCCGGAGGTGACGTACTCGTAGTTCGCATCCTTCTCGTGCCGCAGGTTCTGCGACACCGCGGCAGGGTCGCTGAAATCCGGGTCGGGGTCGGAGATGCCGGGCTGCTGAACCAGGAAGTTGTAGTCGATGAAGCCGGTGTCGTGCAGCCGGTCGAAGGAGGCGCGCAGGGCGAAGGTGTCGCTGATCGGCGCGTTGAAGGTGACGCCGATGTCGTTCGAGAGCGAGGCGGATTCGCTGTACTGATAGGCGTCAGCGCGCACCTCCATCATCGGCGCGCTGAAGTCCGGCTTGTTGGGGATGTAGCGGATCGCGCCCCCCAATGTGCCGGCGCCATAGAGGGTGCCCTGCGGACCCAGCAGGATTTCGACCCGCTCCAGATCGTTGGTCTTCAGGTCCACATAGAGCGGGATTTCGCCGACATAGGTGGCCACCGTGCCGCCGCCGGCGGTGACGCCTTCGTCCGAGCCGAGCGGGTCGGCATTGAGACCTCGCACGATGATCCGGTTGTCCGAACGCGAGCCCTGGTCGACGATGTGGATGCCAGGCACCCACTTGGCTACGTCAGAGAGGTCCGACAGGCCCTGCTTCTGCATCTCCACCGCGCCGACGGCGGCGATGTTGATCGGAGCATCCTGAACGGTGGAGTTCCGCCGGGTGGCGGTGATGATCAGTTCCTCGACCTCGACGGCCTGGGCGGAAACGACGGTGGGCGTGGCGACAGTGACGGCGAGCGCGCTGATCGAGGTCAGCAGGGCTGCTCGCGGAGACAGATTGAGACGCATGATTGTTCCCCTCGGCTTTGCTGATAGGCAGGCTGGGGATGGCCGGGACCGCCTCTCAAGGGCGTTGTTGCGCCGCAGAACGCAATTATTCAGTATGACGAAAATATGAGCGCGTATGCACTGGTTTGACGGCGCCCCATGACCGCACAGCCCCCCAACGCCACTGTGGCGCGCCTCGTCCAGGCCGAGCGGCTGATGGCCGACAAGGCCTATGAGCCGGCCCACGCCCTGTGCATGGAGGCCCTGTCGGTCGATCCCGGCGCGGCCCGCGCCTGGTTCCTCCTGGGCGTCCTGGCGGCCGACCACGACAATCCTGGCAAGGCCGCCGAACTGTTCGGCCGCGCGGCGACCCTCGACCTCGACGACCCCCGGGCGCCGGCCCAGCTGGCCCGCTGCCTGATCGCCCTCAATCGCCGGGACGAGGCCCTGGTTCAGGCCCAGGCGGCCGCTGGCCGCGGCCCGGCCGACGCCCTGACCCTCGACACCCTGGGCGTGGTCTACAGCCGGGCGGGCCTGCATGAGCGCGCCATCGGCTTCTTCGAAGCCGCCTTCGCCCGCGAACCCCGCAACGCCAGCTTCGCCTACAATCTGGCGGCCTCGCGCCAGTTCTCCGGCGACTTCGAGGGCGCCGAGGCGGCCTATGCCCAGGCGCTCGCCCTCGACCCCAGCCTGCACCGGGCCTGGTCTTCCCGGGTGCAGCTACGTCGGCAGACGCCCGAGGCGAACTTCATCGCCGAGCTGGAGGCGCAGTTCGCCGCGCGAGGCGCTGACGCCGACCGGCGACTGCACCTGGGCCACGCCCTGGCCAAGACCTATGAGGATCTGGGCGAGCACGAGATTGCGCTGGACTGGCTGATCAAGGCCAAGTCCGCCAAGCGCCGTCAGGTCGGCTACGATCCCCGGGCCGACGCCGATCTGTTCGCGGCGGCCCGGGCGACCTTCGGCGCCGGCGACCTGGCGGCCGGCGATCCGTCAGACCGGCCGATCTTCGTGGTCGGCCTGCCGCGGACTGGCACAACCCTGGTTGACCGCATCCTCTCCAGCCATCCAGACGTGACCTCGGCCGGCGAGCTCACCAATTTCGGCCTGATCCTCAAGCGCATGACCGGCTCGCCCGGCGCCTTCGTGCTGGATGAGACCACCCTGGAGGCGGGCGGGGAGATCGATCTGCGCAAGGCCGGCGCGGCCTATGTGCAGAGCGTGGCGCCCCTGGTGACGGGCCAGGGCCGGTTCGTCGACAAGATGCCGCTGAACTTCGTCTATGCCGGCCTGATCCATCGCGCCCTACCCCACGCGCGGATCATCTGCCTGCGGCGCCATCCCATGGACGCTTGTCTGTCGAATTTCCGGCAGCTCTTCGCCACCGGGTTTTCCTATTACGACTACGCCTACGATCTGGCCGATACCGGCGCCTACTATGCGGGTTTCGACCGGCTGGTGGCCCACTGGCGCGCGGTCCTGCCTGCCGACCGCTTCACCGAGCTTGCCTATGAGGACCTGGTGGCTGACCAGGAGGGCGAGACCCGGCGCATCCTCGACTTCTGTGGCCTGGATTTCGACCCGCGCTGCCTGGCCTTCCACGAGAACGCAGCCCCCGTGGCGACGGCGAGCTCGGTGCAGGTGCGCAGCCCGATCTACGCCAGCTCCATCGGCCGCTGGCGTAGATACGGACCGGGCCTTGCGCCCCTGCGCTCAGCCCTGCAGGCGGCTGGAATAGAGATCGACGATCAGGGCCGCTGATCGTTCGGCAAGGCTGCGACCTCGGCTACGGTCAGCTTGCGCACCTCCTGGATCAGGCAGGGGGTCGCGCCGATGGGCGAGGCGACCTTCACGTCCAGATCCATGCGATTGCAGACGATGTCGGACCCGCCTGAGGGGATCAGCACCAGCGGGTCGGAGCTGACCGTGGTCAGGCAGGCGTTGCGCATGTCCATGCGGAAGACATCCTGTGGTCCAACGCTGGTGCGGAACAGGACGGTGCTGCGATCCACGATCTTCTGACCCCGGATGCCACTGACCCGGAAGCAGGCGCGCTCGCTGGGCGTGGCGGTCGCCGACGCCATGACGTCAGATCCCGTGGCCGCCTGTGGGCTGGGCATGCCGGCCGCACAGCCGGCGAGGGCCAGGGCGGTGAGGGCGCCGATCGGCGCTGCAATGTTCAGTTTGATGTTCATGATGGCTCCTTCCACCCACAACCCCCGCGGTCGTCCCGATGTTCCATACCGGTTTTGCGAGCCATTGCGGCCAAACCGGGGCGCAGCCGCAGCCCCTTGGCGCGACGCGACGTCGCGACTAGACTTCTGATCGTCCTCGGGGGGCCGCGCTTGGGCGGCTGAGAGGCGGGTGAGCCCGCGACCCGTAGAACCTGATCCGGGTCATGCCGGCGAAGGGAAGGGAGAGCGCCATGGCGCGGGTACTGGATTCGACACGACTGACCGCCCGGATTCTCGGGCCATTCCTGGCTGTAGCCGGCGCGGCCGCGGTGCTGCGCCGTGACGACCTCATTGGCCTGATTGAAGGCTTTCAGGACGACCCGGCCCTGACCTTCGTCACCGGCATGCTCCTGGTGCTGGCCGGGCTGGCCCTGATGGCGGTCCACCAGCGCTGGCGCACGCCCGCCGAGATCGCGCTCAGCCTGACCATCTGGCTCCTCACCCTGCGCGGCGTATTTCTGATCTTCGCCCCCAGCGTCATCTTCGACCTCGCCGACAATGTCATAGCCTCCACGCCCCTGGTGGTGGCCGCAGGCCTCGCCGCCGTGGGCGTCGGGGTCTGGCTGACCCTGGTCGGCTATCGCCGCGCGGCCGGCTAGGCCGCTCCCAACTCAGATGCTTCTCCTCAAGGTTCGCCCATGAACAAGCCGCTCACGCCAACCCTCGACGCCGACGCCATCCCCACGGGCGAGCGGCCGGGCTCGCGCAAGGTCTATGAGGCCGGCCGGCTCTGGCCGGACATCCGGGTGCCCTTCCGCGAGGTGGCCGTCCATGAGAGCGCCGGCGAGCCGCCGGTGACCCTCTATGACCCGTCAGGCCCCTATACCGACCCCACCGCCAGCATCGATATCGACAAGGGCCTGCCCCGCACCCGCGAGCCCTGGGTCGTCTCCCGCGGCGATGTCGAGGTCGTCGCAGAGCCCCGGAACGTCAAGCCGGAGGACAACGGCTTCGCCCGCGGCGCCCACCTGGCGCCCGAGTTCAGCCAGCCCCGTCGGGTCTATCGCGCCCGCCCCGGCGCCAGCGTCACCCAGATGGACTATGCCCGCCGCGGGATCGTCACGCCCGAGATGGAATATGTCGCCATCCGGGAGAACCTGCGCCGCAAGGAGGGCGAGGCCTTCATCCGCGACGGCGAGGACTTCGGCGCCTCGATTCCCGACCTGGTGACCCCGGAATTCGTTCGCGACGAGATCGCCCGCGGCAGGGCGATCATTCCGGCCAATATCAACCACACCGAGCTGGAGCCGATGGCCATCGGCCGGAACTTCCTGGTCAAGATCAACGCCAATATCGGCAACTCCGCCGTCCTCTCCACCGTCGCCGACGAGGTGGACAAGATGGTCTGGGCCATCCGCTGGGGCGCCGACACGGTCATGGACCTCTCCACCGGCCGTAACATCCACAACATCCGCGACTGGATCATCCGCAACAGCCCGGTGCCGATCGGCACCGTGCCCATCTACCAGGCCCTGGAAAAGGTGAACGGCGTCGCCGAGGACCTGAACTGGGAGGTGTTCCGCGACACCCTGATCGAGCAGGCCGAGCAGGGAGTGGACTATTTCACCATCCACGCCGGCGTGCGTCTGCCCTATGTGCCGCTGACCGCCAACCGGGTGACCGGCATCGTCTCCCGCGGCGGCTCGATCATGGCCAAGTGGTGCCTGGCCCACCACCAGGAGAGCTTCCTCTACGAGCACTTCGAAGACATCTGCGAGATCATGCGGGCCTATGACATCAGCTTCAGCCTGGGCGATGGCCTGCGGCCCGGCTCCATCGCCGACGCCAACGACGCCGCCCAGTTCGCCGAGCTGGAGACCCTGGGCGAGCTCACCCAGGTGGCCTGGAAGTACGGCGTCCAGACCATGATCGAGGGGCCAGGCCATGTGCCCATGCACAAGATCAAGGCCAATATGGACAAACAGCTCGCCGTCTGCGGCGAGGCGCCCTTCTACACGCTCGGCCCGCTCACCACCGACGTGGCGCCAGGCTATGACCACATCACCAGCGCCATCGGCGCGGCGATGATCGGCTGGTTCGGCACCGCCATGCTCTGCTATGTGACGCCCAAGGAGCATCTGGGTCTGCCCGACCGCAAGGACGTGAAGGACGGGGTGATCACCTACAAGATCGCCGCCCACGCCGCCGACCTCGCCAAGGGCCATCCCTCGGCCCGGGCCTGGGACGACGCGCTCTCGCGAGCCCGGTTCGAGTTCCGCTGGGAGGACCAGTTCAACCTGGGCCTCGATCCGGAGACGGCTCGGCTCTATCACGACGAGACCATGCCCAAGGAGGCGCACAAGACGGCGCATTTCTGCTCCATGTGCGGCCCCAAGTTCTGCTCGATGAAGATCAGCCAGGACATCCGCGAGGCCGCCCGCGGCCAGAACGCGGTGGCGGACCAGGGCATGGCGGAAATGAGCGAGAAGTTCCGCGCCACCGGCGGCGAGGTCTATGTTCCGACTCCCAAGGGCTGATCGGTCTTAGTCCTTGAGGACGGCGCTGAGACTGCCGTCCGATTCCAGCACCACGAAGGCGGCGTCCGAAAGCTGGGCGCCGCCTGAGGTGCGGATGGCCGCCAGCAGCTCCTCCTGCGTCACCCGCTGCTGGCGCAGGGCGCCGGGCAGGGGCTTGCCGTCCTTCAGCAGCAGGCTCGGCTCGGACTTGACCAGCTTGTCGATCCCCTTGATCCGCACCGACAGGAAGGTGACGGCGTATTGCAGCCCGACCAGCAGGGCGAGCGCCGCCACCCCCTCGGCCAGGGCCAGGTCCTTGGACGTCAGGATGCTGGAAAAGGTCGAGCCGATGGCCACCGTCACCACCAGATCGAAGGCGTTGAGCTTGGACAGGGTCCGCTTCCCCGAAGCCCGCAGCACGACAACCAGGGCGAAATAGGCCGCCGCCCCGACCACCAGGATGCGGATGATCGGGTCCCAGCCGGTGAACAGGGCGTCAGCGTCCATGGTGGTGGCTTCCGAAGTGATGCATGGCGGAGCAACACGCTGGCCGGCGAAAAGGCTCCTTCGGCTGACTGATGTCGGAACCATCAGCCCCTCACCGTCATCCTGGGCCTTGTGCCCAGGATCCCTTGTGACGCTTGCGCCCGCCTCGACGAGGGATGCTCGTCACAAGGGCGAGCATGACGGCGGGGGAGGACGCCGCCACCGTGCGGTGACCCTGGCTTCTCGCCGATCCGGGGCTTGACGCCGATCAAGGCCGCGCCGCGATCTTTGGCCAAGCTCTCTCCAAACAGGGAGCCGCCCATGGTGGATGAAGAATCGCAGACCGCCGGCCGTCGGAGCCCCCTGCGGGCGGTCTGGGGGATGGCGGCCGCCCTGGCGGGCCTGGTCCTAGTCAGCGCCATGCTGGCGGTGTCTCACATGCCCGAACTGGAACGCCTGCTGTTTCAACTCGGGCTCGGCGGCACGGCCCTGATCGCCGCCATTGGGCAGGTCCTGATCCTGGGTGGTCTGGCCCTGTTGTGGAGCGCCCTGCGCCGCCCGCGGTGATCTTCTGGCTTAGCCGCCATTGACGCCGCCGCCGTCAGGGGAAAGGCTCACCCCTTGGTTGTTCAAGGGTCTCGCCATGATGTTGCGCAAAGTCTTTCTGGGAACGGGCCTGGCCCTGCTGATGGCGACCAGCGCCCTGGCTCAGGTCGAGCGCCGCGAGGTCGGCCAGCTGGTCTATGAGGGCGCGCCGGCCATCTCGCCGGAGCTGCAGGCGACCATCTCCCCCTATTACGAGGTGCGCGCGGCCACATTCGAGGACTGGCTTGCCGACGGCTCCATGCTGGCGGCTACACGCTTTGGCCAGACCGAGCAGATCCATCACATCGCCCAGCCGCTGGGCGCGCGGACCCAGCTGACCTTCTTTGACGAGCCGATCACGGTGGCCACGGCCCAGCCGGGCGCCACGCGGTTCGCCTATCGTCGGGACGAGGGCGGCTCGGAATACTACCAGGGTTTCCTGCGTGACCTGTCGGGCCAGGAGGTGCGGCTGACCCGGCCTGAGACCCGCAACAGCGACTTCGTCTTCTCCAAGGATGGCCGGCAGGTGGCCTGGAGCCAGGTGACGCCGGGCGATCCCAACTACGACATCATGATCGCCGAGGCCGCCAATCCGGACGGCCGTCGCGTCGTCCTGGAAGGCGAGGGCGCCATGTCGCCCCTGGAGATCTCGGCCGATGGGGGGCGCATGCTGCTGACCCGCTACAACTCCGTCGCCGATGTGGAGCTCTTTGTCCTCGACGTGGCGTCGGGCGACCTGACGCGCCTGGGGCCGAGCGACCGCAAGGTCCACTATGCCGGCGCGGCCTTCGGCCCCGGCGCCGCCTCGGTGGTGACCTTGTCCGACGATGGGTCCGAGATGACCCGGCCTGTGGTCTTCGACCTCGCCACCGGCGCCATGCGCGACCTGGACCCCGGTGCGACCTGGCCGGCCGAGGGCTTCGACCTCAGCCCCGATGGGCGGACCATCGCCTATGTGGTGAACGAGGAGGGTTATTCGAAGGTGGTCCTGCGCGACGTGGCTAGCGGTCGCGTCCTGCCGGGGCCTGACCTGCCGCAGGGCGTGCTGACCGCCCTGAAGTTCTCGCCGGACGGCGCGCGCCTGGGCCTGAGCCTGTCGACCTACAACGCCTCCGGGGATGTCTGGAGCTACGACCTGGCCAGCCGCGAACTCACCCGCTGGACCGAGAGTGAGCTGGGCGGCCTGGACGCAGGGCGCCTCGTGGAGCCCGAGCTCTTCCGGTACACGACCTTCGACGACCGCTCGATCCCGGCCTTCATCTACCGTCCGGAGGGCGCCGGCGGAAAGCTGCCGGTGGTCATTCAGATCCACGGCGGACCCGAGGGCCAGGAGCTGCCCAGCTTCAGCGCGCGTCGCCAGTCTTGGGTGAAGGAACTGGGCGCGGCGGTGATCATCCCCAATGTCCGCGGCTCGTCCGGCTACGGGAAGACCTACCTCTCCCTCGACAACGCCGAGAAGCGCGAGGATTCCGTCAAGGACATCGGCGCCCTGCTCGATTGGGTCGCTCAGCAGCCGGACCTGGACGCCTCTCGCGTGGCTGTGGTCGGCCAGTCCTATGGCGGCTACATGGCCCTGGCGGTGGCAGCCCACTACAACCCCCGTCTGGTCGGCGTCATCGACCTCTACGGCATCTCCGACTTCGCCACCTTCCTGGAGAACACCGAGGGTTATCGCCGCGACCTGCGCCGGGCCGAGTATGGCGATGAGCGCGACCCGGCCATGCGCGCCGTCTTCGAGCAGATCGCCCCGATCAATATGAGCGACCGGATGAAGAAGCCCATGATGGTCTACCAGGGCGCCAACGACCCCCGGGTGCCCCAGAGCGAGTCCGAACAGATGGTCGCCAAGCTGCGCGATCAGGGGACCGAGGTCTGGTACGTGCTCGCAAAGGACGAAGGGCACGGGGTGCACAAGAAGGCCAACCAGGAGCAGGTCCGCGCCATGGAGGTGCAATTCCTGCAGAAGGTCCTGAACACCCAGCCCTGAGGCGGGCGGCTCAGCGAACGATCATCGACTCGAAGCCGCCGAAGATCATGCGCTTGCCGTCGAAGGGCATCTGGCCTGGCTCGTGATCCATGCGCGGATCGGCCATGACCTTGGCCACCACGGCGTCGCGGCTGGCGCGGGACTCGTAGGTGACCCAGGAGAAGATCACCACTTCGTCGTCCTTCGCCTGCACGGCGCGCGGGAATGAGGTCAGTTCGCCCATCGGCACGTCGTCGCCGATGCACTCCACATAGGTGAGCGCCCCGTGGTCCATCCACACCTCGCCTGCGAGGGTGGCCATCGCCCTGTAGGCTTCCAGATTGGCCTTGGGGACTGCGAGTACGAAGCCGTCGACATAGGGCATGGGACTTTCCTCATTCGGGTCCAGGTTTCGCCTCCAGGACGCACGGGACGACGGCATTCCGACAACAGCTCGGAAATTCAGCCGCGGCGCCGCCGCTCTTTCTGGATCACCTGGTCGAGCGCCTGGAGGAAACGCGAGCGGTCATTGCGATCGAAGGGCTTGGGGCCGCCATAGATGTCGCCCGTGGAGCGAAGTTGCTCCATCAGCGCGCGCTGGGCGATGGCCGAACCGATGGAGTCCTCGGTGAACGGCTTGCCGTTGGGCGCAATGGCGTGGGCGCGCGCCTGCAGCACCCGCTCGGCCAGGGGAATGTCGTTGGTGATGGCCACGTCGCCGGGCGCCACATGCTCGGCGATCCAGTCGTCCGCCACATCGGGGCCGGCATCGACGATCACCCGCTCGATCATGGGCGAGGTCGGGATCATCATGAAGGCGTTGGAGACCACCCAGGTCTTCAGGCCGTAGCGCTGGGCCACCTTGTAGACCTCATCCTTCACCGGGCAGGCGTCGGCGTCGATGAAGATTTCGATGGGCTTGTGGTCCATGGCGGTTCCCGTGAATTCGCTGGCGAACATATGGCGCAGGATCGCGCCTCAGGCTTCCAGATCCTGCTTCAGCCGGTCCAGAAGGCCGACCGCGCGGGCCGCATAGGCGCCGATCCAGCGATCATGGATGTGCTTGATCGGGAGAGGGTTGAGGTGGTTCCACCGCTCGCGACCCCGGCGCTCGACGATCACCAGGTCGGCGGCGTCCAGCACCTTGAGGTGCTGCATCACCGTGCAGCGGTCGAGGGCCGGGAACAGCGCGCAGAGATCGCCTGTGGTGCGCGGATTATCCCTCAGAGCATCCAGCAATTCGCGACGGATAGAGGAGGCCAAGGCCTTGAAGACCCGGTCTGATTCGGCGGCTGTTGACATGTTATGAAATTATAACATTATTGAGCGAGATACAAACTGACGTTGACCGCGGGGAGGCTGCTGTGGATCTCAAATTCAAGGTGTCGGCCCATATCGCGCGGCCTGTGTCCGAGGTGTTTGAGGCGGTGGCCGACCCGGCCAAGCTGTCAGGCTACTTCACCACCGGCGGCGCCAAGGGACGGCTGGAGACCGGGGCCACGGTCTATTGGGACTTTCACGATTTCCCCGGAGCCTTTCCGGTGGAGGTGACGTCGGTCGAGCCGAACAGCCGCATCGTGCTCAACTGGGCCGCCGAAGACCGGGACGGCGCCTATCCAACCACCGTGGTGATGACATTCGAGGCGCTGGAGGACGGGCGGACCCTGGTGACCATCGCTGAGTCCGGCTGGCGCGAAACGCCGGAAGGCCTCGCGGCCTCCTACGGCAACTGCCAGGGCTGGATGCAGATGCTCTGCGCGCTCAAGGCCTATCTGGAATACGGGGTGAACCTGCGCGAAGGCATGTTCAAATAGACCCGAGCGCGCAGGCGGGGTTCACCCAGGCTTTTTCTTGAAAGTGTCGCCGACCACGGTGGGATCGGGTCCGTCGGGCCCGGCGGCGTGGCGCGACTTCTCGCCGTTGTGCTTGATCTCGTCCTCGGAGGCGAGGCCCGGCTGTTTGCCCAGGGGTTGGGCGGCGTTGTCCTTGCGGCCTTCGGACTGGAGCGGGGGCTTGGTCATGGGGGTCTCCGCAGCGCTTCGATGTTGGGGGCTATAGGATCACTGGCGCAATCCACCGGCGCGCCGGGAGTTCCCCGCGTGACCATCGGATCATCAACCTCTGCAGAAGGAACGAAAGCCGCCGCAACGGGTCTTAGGACTTCAGACCGGTCAGGAGGCCCACCTTGCCCACCTCAGATATGTCCGCGCCCGTCGCCCAGTGGCGGCGAAAGGCCGGCGCAATTTCCCACGATCTGCTTAGCCTTGGCCGTTGGATGGGGGGAAAGCCCCTGGCCGACGCCCCGTCGGTGGAGTTCACCACCCCAGGCGGCGGGCGCATGAAGTTGACGACGGACCGGGTGCGCGCCCGGCCGGCCCTGACGCCCCAGCTGTCCTTCATGCTGGGCCAGAACGCCATCGGCCTCGGCGTCTGGGGCCTTTTGTTTCCCAAGGCGGTCAACAGGTTCCTGGGCGTGCAGGCCTCGCCCCAGGCGACCCAGGCCCTGTTCGGCGCGCGGGAGATGGCCACGGGCATGAGCCTGTTCTCCAACCCGACCCGCTCTGGCGTACTTTGGGCCCGGGTGGCCGGGGACCTCTTCGATATCGCGGTCCTGAGCCGGCTGAACCGGCCCGGCAACCCGAAGCGGGGCAATGCCCGCATGGCCCTGGGCGTCGTCCTCGCGGTCACGGCCCTCGACGCCATCGCCGCGGCGCGGCTGTCCAATGTCCAACGCAACAGCGCTTCCGGAGGTGCCCGATGAAAGCCATCTGCTGGCAAGGCAAGAAGGACCTCCGTTGCGAGGAGGTGCCTGATCCGATCATCGAAGACCCCCGCGATGCGGTGATCCGCGTGACGTCGACCTGCATCTGCGGCTCGGACCTGCACCTGAGGAACGGCTTCGTTCCCACCATGTGCGCCGGGGACGTCATGGGCCACGAATCCATGGGCGAGGTGGTGGAAGTCGGTGCGGAAGCCCGCGCCCAGGGTCTGTCGGTGGGCGACCGGGTGGTGGTCCCGTTCCAGATGACCTGCGGCGTCTGCGAACAATGCCGGGCCGGCAACTATTCGGTCTGCCAGACCACCAACCGCAACGCCGACCTGGCCAAGGCCTTCTTTGGCGATACGACCGCGGGCCTGTTCGGATATTCCCACATCACCGGCGGCTATGCCGGGGGGCAGGCGGAGTATCTGCGAACCCCCTTCGCTGCGACCTCGCTGATCAAGATTCCCAAGACCGGCGTCGACGAGAAGTATCTCTTCCTCAGCGACATCCTGCCGACCGGCTGGCAGGCGGCGGCCTTCGCCGACATCCAGCCCACCGACACCGTGGCGGTCTGGGGTTGTGGTCCCGTGGGCCTGTTCACCGTGCTCTCGGCCATCCTCCAGGGCGCCCGCCGCGTCATCGCCATCGACGACGTGCCCGAGCGCCTGGCCATGGCCCGACAGCTGGGCGCCGAAGTGATCGATCGCAGCCAGGCCAAGGTCCTGCCGACCCTGAAGGAGATGACCGGCGGCCACGGTCCGGAGAAGTGCATCGACGCCGTCGGCATCGAGGCCCACGGTCCCACCCCCCTGCTGGAGCTGATCGATCGAGCGCAGACCGCCCTCAAGCTGGAGACCGAACGTCCGGTGGCCCTGCGTGAGGCGATCATGGCCTGCAAGGCCGCAGGCACGGTTTCGGTGCCAGGGGTCTATGGCGGGATGTCCAACATGATCCCCATGGGCGCCTTGATGAACAAGGGCCTGACCCTGCGCACTGGTCAGACCCATGTGCGACGCTGGAGCGACGATCTGCTACGTCGCCTGGACGAGGGCGAAATAGACCCCACCTTTCTCATCACCCACACCGAGCCCCTGGGGCGTGGACCGGAGATGTATGACCTCTTCGACGAAAAGCGGGACGGCTGCGTGAAGGTGGTGCTCAAGCCGTGAGATCCGGCCGGTGCTGAACTGAAGCTTGGCGTCAAGCGTTCCGGGTTCCGACCAGAGGACCACGCCATGCCAGAAAATCGCTTTCTCAGCACCTTGGGTCGCGCCGACGCCGCCCTGCTGGGGCCGGCCCTGCGCGGCAGGACCCTGGCGCGGGACGATCTGGTGGCCAGCGAAGGCCGCCCCGTCGAGCGGGTCTTCCTGCCGGTCAACTGCATCCTCTCGGTCATCGCCGTTCTGCGGGATGGCCGGGAGGTGGAGACCCGCACCATCGGCTTTGAGGGCGGTTATGGCCTCCTGCACGCCCTGGGGTCTCTCCTCTCCTACGAGCGGGTGATCGCCCAGGTGCCGGGGGACGCCTACGAACTGCCCCTCGCCGCCCTGGCGCAGGCGGCCCAGGCCAGCCCGAGTCTCGTCAACCACATCGTCAGCTTCGCCCAAGCCTCTCTGATCCAGTCCGCCCAGACCACGGCCTGCAATGCGGTCCATAGCGCCGAGCAGCGCATGTGCCGCTGGCTGCTGATGTCTCAGGATCGCCTGGGGTCTGACCTTCTGCCGCTGACCCAGGAACACCTGTCGATCATGCTCGGCGTCCAGCGGACGACGGTGACCGCCATCGCCAAGGACCTGCAGGGCCGAGGGCTCATCCTCAACGGTCGCGGGCGTATCCGCATCATCGATCGCGAAGGTCTCCAGCGGGTTGTCTGCGAATGCTATGAGGCGCTGGAGGCCGGCGTCGCCCAGATGGTGGGTTTCAGACCCGCGGAGCAGGCGGGCTGAAAAACAGCCGCCGCCCGCTTAGATGTCGCTTGCCGTCGCCTCCACGGTCAGGACAAAGACCTCTTCCTGCGCCGCGTTGGTGACCAGAACCCGGGCCGGTCGCCCGCGCCACAGGTGCTGCTCCATCATCGGCAGCATTTCGCACAGCAGCCTCAGGGCTGCGTGGCGCGCCGCAGCGTCGTTCTCGTAGTCGGAGCCCTGCTCATCAACCACGCGACGCCCGTTCTCGGCGTGAAAGTAGTAGCGGGCCATGGGCGCTCCGGGCTTTCGCCGGCCGCGTCAGGCGGCGTGGCCAGCCTCAACCCGGTAGGGGCGGCGGGTGTTCCGCCGCCGCCCGAGCCCGTCAGTTTCCGGCCAGCTTGATGGCCACTCGACCATGCACGTCAGCGGCTTCCGGCGTCATGATCTCGTCGAAATCGGACAGTTCGTAGACGGGGCGGATCTCGATCTCGCTGGGTCCCGGCATGGGATTGGGGCACCGCTTCACCCAGGCGATGGCCTCGTCCATGTCCTTGACCTCCCAGAGCCAGTAGCCGGCCACCACTTCGTTGGTCTCGGCGAAGGGGCCGTCCATGACGAGCCGGCTGGTTCCGTCGAACCTGACCCGCTTGCCCTTCGAGGTGGGCTTCAACCCGTCGCCGCCCAGCAGGATTCCGGCGTCCGCCAGCGCTTCGTTGAAGCGGCCCATTTCTTCCAGCAGCTCGCTGGGGGGCATGACGCCGGCCTCGCTGTCGTCCGTCGCCTTCACAAAGACCATCACCCGCATCTTGTCCTCCATCGGAATCGCACATCCAGCCGGGGGCTTCCGGCCGGTCTTCCGAAGGACGATCGGTCGCGGCTGAGGCCGACATTTCTGCGCCGCGCGATTTCAGTCATCCTTGGCGTCGTCCAGGCTGACGGCGTTTTGCACAAGGTCTCGCCAGGTCGGATCGGTGTCATCGACCAGGTCCACATCCTCCAGCAGGGCGACGGCGGCGTCCCCGTCCGGCAGGATCAGGCCGAGCACCTCCATGGTCTCGCCGTCCGAGCCCACATGGGATTCCGCCTGCACGGCCACGGCCGCCTGCGCGCCCTCATCCTCCCACCAGATGACCGGTTGGGGCAGGTCCATGTCGAGGACCGCGGGGTCGCGGGTGTCGCCCAGGGCAAATACCGCCCGGCGGGCCTGGACATCGTCCAGGGTCGCCACCGCGCCGGCAAAGGCCCGAAGGCGACCCCAGTCGTCCACGTCGAAGCCGCCGCCATCCTCTTGCTCGTCGTCCGTCGAAGTCATGGGGCGAAGGCCTTTGAAACGCGCGGGCGGCGCTCGCCCACAACGGCCGGAATTTTCCGGCATGCCGCGGGATTCGACAAGGATGAGCGGGCGCGGCTAGCCCGCCGGCCACGCCGACAGGATGGTCGCGGCGTCGAAATAGTCGCGCCAATAGACTATCTTGCCGTCCTGGACTTCGAACACCCCGGTGACCGGCAGTTCGACCCACCTGTCGGACAGCTGGTGACGGTCGAGGCGCTCCATGAAGACTGTGGAGCCGCGCTCGGCTTCGCGCAGCAGCTTGAACTCATTGTGGAGGGTGGGGGCGAAGAAGGGCTCCAGCACGCCGCGAACGCCGGCCGGCCCATGCACCGTGGGCAAGGGCGGGGGATTCACATACTCGCACTGGTCAGCCACGAAGATCATCGCAGCCTCGTAGTCCAGCTGCTCCAACGCCCTCAGAAACGGGCGAACGATCTCGAGGGGCGAGGGATGGGTCATGAGGTTCTCCTGAGGTTTGTTGAGACCCCAGGCTCGGCTCCCCGGCGCCCGCCCGCAACGACCTGCCAGGTCATTGGCGACAGGGGATGCGGCTGACCTAATCGTCGAAGCCCACGAAGGTGGTGGCCTCTTCCACCGACTTGCGCTCGGAGACGACGGCGTTGGCCGGGAAGGTCTCGTCGGGCCAGCCGAGCGCGATGCTCTTCATGATGATCTGATCATCAGCGATGCCGGCGTGTTCGCGGACCACCGGCGACTGCATGATGCCCTGGCTGTTGATCACCGCGCCCAGGCCGCGGGACCAGGCGGCGTTGACCAGGGCGGTGGTCACCGCGCCGCAGTCGAACGGGGTGTCGTCGCTGCCGTCCAGCACGCGGTCATAGGTGACGATGATGCAGACCGGGGCGTCGAACTGGTGGAAGCCGCGCAGCACCCAGTCCTGGCGCATCTCCTTGTCCTCGCGGGCGATCCCCATGGCGGCGAACAGCTGCTTGGCCACGCCCACCTGGCGGTCGCGATGAGGACCGGCGAAGGCCTGGCCGGTGCGAAACTCCCGCGATTGGGGCACGCCGGCCACCATCCGCTCGGTATTGCCGGCCCGGATTCTGTCCAGCGGCTCGCCGGTGATGACGTAGAAATTCCAGGGCTGGGTGTTCATCGACGACGGCGCCCTCATGGCCAGGCGCAGAACCTCGTTGATCAACTCCCGAGGCACCGGATCGGGCTTGTAGCCGCGGATGCTGCGGCGACCGAGAACGACGTCGTCAAACTGCATGAAGAACCCCTGGAGACCTTGGCGATGGTTTGGGCGAAGACCTGTCAGCTTTCGGCCGCCAAGCCAATGTGTGCCGTAGCGTCAAGGCTGGCTTGGCTTGGTCCTCGCCCCTGGTCCCACCTTGTTCAGCTCACATCCTTCAACACCGTCTCGATGGCCGCCAGCCGCGCCTTGATCTCGGCGAGGCCATTGAGCAGGTCCTGCTGAGAGGCGCCGGTCCTCTGCTGGGCGCGCGCCTGCAGCACGGACGCGCCGTATCGCATCCCGAAAACGAGCAGGATGGTGGCCATCGGCATGGCGAGGGCCAGGAGGAAGATGTTCGCTTGCATATCGGTCTCTATGTCTCGGGTTTTTCAGACAGGGTCGGCGCCAGGGCGGCGACGATCTCCGGCGTCAGCTCCAGGTGGAACGGACGAACTTCGAAGTATTTCAGCGCCTTGCCGTCGGACGACAGCTCAAGCTGACTGGCCACCAGGCCCGCCTCCTCAAGCTTGCTGAGGTGCAGATGGAGCAGGGGACGGCTGATCCCGATCTCCCGGGCCAGCCGGCTCACATAGTTCCGCCCGCCGACACTCAGGGCCGCCAGCACTCGCAGGCGATGAGGGTTGCTCAAGGCCGCCAGGGTACGCGCCAGTTCGTCTCCCGGAGTCAAAGCGCGTATCCGTATTTCATGCGTCAGTTATTTCTTACGCATGAAAGGAAGTCAAGCGGTTGGGCCTTAAGGAAGCTCAGCGCTCGAGTCGCTGGCCCTGATCACTGGTCCGCCGAGGCCGCCTTGGCGCTTGGCTTGCTGACCCGCGAGACGCTGTTCCAGCTCGTCCATCGTGCCGGCGAACGCGGCGGCGAGATCCACATCGTAGAGGCGGGCGAGGACCATGACGCTCCAGAGGCAGTCGGCCAGCTCATGTTCGAGCTTGGCCTTGGCGTCGGGGATGGCGCGAACGCCTTCCGCAGCCTGGACGAGTTTCATCAGGTCGCCCACATCGCCTACGAAGCCCAGCGCCACCTCCTCGGCGGTCCAGGGCCGGCCATATCGAGCGGCCTCCAGAGCGGCATAGCGCTGGCGGATCGCCCAGGCGCGGGCGTCCATCTCTTGAAAGGTCTGCATCTGGCTGTCCCCTGCCTAGGTCGCGATCGAGTTCACCTGGATCAGGATAGCGCCAGCCAGGACCAGGTCGACGCCGCCCTGTTTCGACCCCAACCGTCATCCTGGGCCTTGTGCCCAGGATCCCTCGCGACGCTTGCGCTTAGTCCCGACGAGGGAGCTCGGCACAGGGCCGAGCATGACGCGCGGGGGGGCGGGCAAGTGGCGAAGCCGTCCTAAGCCGTCGTCTTCGAAAACACCTGGATCACGATCACGCCGGCCAGGATCAGACCGATGCCGATGAGGCCCGGCGTGTCGAGCACCTGGCGGTAGAGGACCCAGGCGATGGCGGTGATCAGCACGATGCCGATCCCCGACCACAGGGCGTAGACGATGCCTACGGGCACGGTCCGCATGGCCTGGGACATGCACCAGAAGGCGATGGAATAGCCCGCTGCGGTGATCACCGAGGGCGTGGTGTGGCGGAAGCCATCGGACGCCTTCAGCGCCGTGGTGGCGATCACCTCGGCGACGATGGCGATGGCGAGCCAGGCCATGCCGGGCATCAGACGCCCCGCTTTCGGCCGAAGTCGGGCTCGGCGCTTTCCTGGCCGGCCTCGATCACCCCGCGGCGGATTTCGCGGGTGCGGCTGAAGAGGTCATAGAGCTTGTCGCCCTCACCCCAGCGGATGGCCCGCGACAAGGCCTGCAGGTCCTCGGTGAAGCGGCCCAGGACCTCCAGCACCGCGTCCTTGTTGGTCAGGAAGATGTCGCGCCACATGGTGGGGTCGGAGGCGGCGATGCGGGTGAAGTCGCGAAAACCGCCGGCGGAGTATTTCATCACCTCGGCCCGGGTGACCTCCTCCATGTCGGCGGCGGTGCCGACGATATTGTAGGCGATCAGGTGGGGCAGGTGGCTGGTGACGGCCAGGACCAGGTCGTGGTGCTTGTCGTCCATCCGCTCGACCTGGGCGCCCAGCGCGGTCCAGAAGTCGGCCAGCCGCTGGACGGCGTCCAGATAGGCGTCGTCCTCCCGAGGCTGCGGCGTCAGGATCACCCAGCGCTGATGAAACAGCTCGGCGAAGCCGGCGTCGGGGCCGGACTGCTCGGTGCCGGCGATGGGGTGGCCGGGCACGATGTGGACGGTGTCGGGCAGGGCGGCGGAGAGCGCCTCGCTGACCGCGGCCTTCACCGAGCCCACATCGCTGACGATGGTTCCCGGCGCGATGGCGTGGGCGCAAGCGGCTGCGGCCTCGCCGATGGCGCGCACCGGCGTGGCGAAGATCACCAGGTCGGCGCCTGCTACGGCCTCCTCGGCGCTCAGCGCCACCTCGTCAGCGAGGCCCAGCTCGGCGATGCGGGCGCGGGCGAACGCGCTGGCGTCATGGATGACGATCTGGCCGGCGGCGCCGGACGCGCGCGCGCCGCGGGCCAGGGACGAGCCGATCAAACCACAGCCGATGATGGCCAGGCGGGCGAAGACAGGCTCGGCCATCAGGGCGCCTGCATGAAGTCGGCGAGCGCCTCGACCACGGCGCGGTTGTGCGCCTCCAGGCCGATGGTCATGCGCAGGTGGTCGGGCAGGCCATAGCCGCCAACGCCGCGTAGGATCAGGCCGCGGCTGGCCAGATAGGCCTCGGCCGCCTTGGCGCTCTTGGGGCCGGTGGTGGGAAAGCCGATCAGCACGAAGTTGGTGGCGCTGGGCACCGGCGACAGGCCCATGCCGCCGAACTGCTGGACGAGCCAGGGCCGCCACTGGGCCAGCAGGTCCAGGGACTGCTTCTGGAAGTCGGTGTCGGCCAGGGCTTCCACGGCGGCCAGCTGGCCGGGGATGGAGGTGTTGAACGGCTGGCGGATGCGGTCCAGGGCGTCGATTATCTCCGACGGCGCGTAGGCCCAGCCGACCCGCAGCGTCGCCAGGCCGTGCAGCTTGGAGAAGGTGCGGGTGACGATGACATTGTCGCTGGTCCGCGCCAGATCGGTCCCGTCCTCGAAGGCCGGGTCGTCGACGAACTCGGCATAGGCGCCGTCCAGCACCAGGACCACGCTGGGCGGCAGGGCCGCATGCAGGCGACGGATCTCCTCGCCCCCCACATAGGTGCCGGTGGGATTGCCGGGATTGGCGATGAAGACCAGGCGGGTGCGCTCGTTCACCAGCTTCAGAAGCTCGTCCACATCGACGCGATAGTCCGGCTCCGGCGCATTGAGCACCTGGGCCTGGCAGGCCCGGGCCCCGATGGCATAGGCGCCGAAGGCGAATTCGCCCTGAACGATGTTGTCGCCGGGCTCCAGATAGGCCTGGCAGAGCATGTGGAAGATCTCGTCCGAGCCGCAGCCGAAGATCAGCCGTTCCGGCTCCAGCCGGAAGGTGCTGGCGATGGCTTCGCGCAGGGGCGTGGCGCGGCTGTCGGGATAGACGTGCAGTTGGTCGATGGCCGCGGCGAAGGCCGCCTTGGCCTTGGGGCTGCAGCCCAGGACGTTCTCATTGGCCGACAGCTTCAGCGGATGCTCGATCCCGTCGACCTTGGCCTTGCCGGGGACGTAGGCGGCGATGTCGAGGATGCCCGGCTTGGGAACCGGGCGGTCGGCGGCGGCGCGATCGGGGGACTGGGACATGGGAAGGCCTGGGGTTCGTCGTGTCAGGCCCTGGCTCTTACACGTCGAACGGTTCCGGCGCAGCCCCGATGACGCCGCTCAGCCGACCCGGCGCCCGGGCCAGGCGCTCGTCATCGGCTTGGTAATAGCCGGCCAGGGTGAAGAGCTTGAGGCCGCCGGCCTCGCTGAGCAGTTCGGCGGCCACCCCGTCGCGGCTCAGCGCCTCGGCGGTGCGGGCGGCGGGGCCGGGCGCATCGGTGACCCACAGGGTGATGTCAGCGCCGGTGGGCTCCACCTCGACCTCGGCGAAGGCCAGCGCCGAGGGCGGCCCCCAGGCGTTGAGGCAGGGCAGGACGGCGAACACCTTGAGTTTGGGCTCCGCCAGCAGGCGGCCCCACCAGGCGCTGTCGCCGCTCAGCATGGCGACGCCGACGCCGCCCTTGAGCCTGGCGGCGGCGATGGCGTCCTCAGGCTTCTGGGCCATGCGCAGGGAAGGGGCGGCGCCAAAGCGCAGGCGGGCCAGCTCCACGGCGCGGGCCGGCGTCGGGCCGCCCCAGACGGTCAGATTGAAAGGCCCCTGCAGGGCCAGGCTCTGGCCCATCAGCTCGCGCCAGACGCGGATGACCAGGGCGTCGCTTGCCCCCTGCCGGGGCATGGCCAGCAGCCGGCGCAGGATCTCGGTCTCGCGGCCGGGGCGCAGGCCGAAGCGGTCGGCCTGGCCGGCGGCGGCCTTGGCGGCGGCCACCTGCTTGCCGAGCGCCGTGCGCTCATCCAGCAGCGCCAGCAGGCCGGCGTCGATCTCGTCGATACGCGCCCGGACGTCGTCCAGGGCGACAGGCGAAGGCGCAGGAGGCGGGGCGTCGGCCATTTCTTTTCCCGAAACGAAAGCCGCGACCTAGGTCATTGCGCCCAGGGGCGCAATAGCCGGCCCCCGCGCAATAAAGTTGCAGCCGAAACCATCAGCCTCAGTAGACCCGCGGCGCTGGCCCGATGGCGACGGGGCCAAGGGTGGTCTGGCCGGCCTGGAAGGTGATAGCCGCCTGGGCCACATTGTCCGCGCCCTGGCGGGCCGAGGCCACGGCTGCGGCGGTGTCGGCGGTTTCCGGGGGCAGCACGCCGCCCGCGCCCAGGGCCTCCAGGGCCTCCGGCGCCTCGCGCAGGGTGACGTCCAGGGTTCCGCGCAGGCGGCCGTCCGGGCCGACGAACAGCTGGCCGCGATTGACCCCGATCATGGCCTCGCCCGCGGTAAGGCCCGCCTCCTGGATCTGCGCCATGCCGCCAGCCAGGGCCCAGTTGCGCACGGCTGAGGGCCAGTCGGTCCCGTCAAAGGCGCTCATCTTGCTCAGCACCGCGTCCCACTTCAGGTCGACGTCGCCGTCCTGGGCGATGCGGGCGAACATGCCGGAGAACTGCGCCTGGCCCTTGGTGACCCCCAGGAACATGGCCCCCTGGTCCTCAGGCCCCGGGCGAAGGTGGAAGGCGACCTCCTCGGCCGACGACAGGGCGAAGGGCTGGGCGCCGGGACCCGGCGCGAAGATCACGTCCAGCCCCTGGAAGTCGAAACTCGGCGGCTTGCGGTCGGTGTCGCCGAGGCTGGCGCGCAGGACCCGGCCGTTCACCTGCACCGAACCCGACTGCGGTCGGGTGAAGGTCAGGCCGTCCGGGGCGGCGAACACCCAGTGATCCAGGGCGTGCATGAAGGCCTCGGACTCCAGCCGCGGCGTGGCGATGGCCCATCCCGACGGTTCGCGGATCTGCGCCTCGGTCAGGGTGACGTTCAGCCGGAAGGGATAGCCCCCGATGCTTCGCGCCTCCCAGCTCACCTCATAACCGGCGCTGCGCAGGGCCTCGGCCGCCTGGTCCATCCGGTCGCCGGTCTGGATGCGGGTCCAGAACCAGAAGCCGCTCCAGACCACGACCGCCAGGATCAGCAGGGCGAAGGGCAGGACGAGGCCAAGACGGCGGGGTTTGCGGGCGGGCTTGGTATCGGGCACAGACATGAACGGTTTTGCGGGGCTTCTGCTAGCGGATCGGGAATGGCGGACGACGAAGACTACTGGGTGTTTGGCTACGGATCGCTGATGTGGCGGCCGGGCTTCGACTTTGTCGAGCGTTCCAGCGCCACCCTACACGGCCGCCGCCGGGCCTTCTGCATCTATTCGGTCCATCATCGCGGCACCTATGAACGGCCGGGCCTGGTGCTTGGGCTGGCCCCTGGGGGCGCGGTGCGCGGGGCGGCCTATCGCATTGCGCCGCAGGCCTGGCCCGAGGTCTACGCCTATCTCCTGGAGCGCGAGCAACCCACCGAAACCTATGTGGAGGCCAGGCGGCGCGTGCGCCTGGCCGATGGGCGGCGGGTCGAGAGCCTCGTCTTCCTCTCCGACACCGGCCATCCCCAGTGGGCCGGCGCCCTGTCCCTGGAGCGGCAGGCGCAGCTGATCGCCGGCGCCGTGGGCCTGTCCGGTCCGAACGAGGATTATCTCCGCGATCTCGTCGCCCACCTCCGCGAGGCGGGCGTCAGGGACCAGGCCATGGAGAGCCTGTTGGCCAAGGTCGTCGGCTGAACCCTACAGGTCCAGCAGCTTCATCGAGGCGGTTTCGATCCGCTCTTCCAGCAGACGCATGAACTCGGCGCGCTTCAGGCCCGGCGGGATGGGCTCCAGATATTCGAAGACGATGACGCCGGGCTTGCGCATGAAGCCGTGCTTGGGCCAGTGCGCGCCGGAATTGGTCGCCACCGGGTGCACCGGCAGGTTCAGCTCACGATAGAGGGCGGCGATTCCCGGCTTGTAGTCGCCCTTCACCCCGGGCGGTCCCCGGGTGCCTTCGGGAAAGATGACCAGCTGCCGGGGTTCGGCCAGGCGGGCCTTGGCGTCGCGGACCATCTTCTTCAGGGCCGCCGAATGGGCCTCACGATCGACCACGATCATGTCGGCCTTCTGGGCGAACCAGCCGAAGAAGGGAATCCACATCAGCTCCTTCTTCAGGACGAAGCAGATGTCGGGCAGCCAGGCGAACTGGGCGAAGACATCGAACATGCACTGGTGCTTGGGCGCTACCAGGGCCGCGCCCACAGGCATGTGCTCCAGGCCCCGCAACTCCACCTTGATATCGCAGATCCCCAGCAGGGCGATGACGCCGCGGCTCCAGAAGTCCAGCGCCCGCAGGGTCCAGGCCCGCGGCGCCAGCAACAGCGGCGTGATGCTGATCGCCACCAAAGCCGACCAGAGATAGAAGAGCGACACGAAGAGCAGCGAGCGCAGAACCGTCACGGCGGGCCTTTCCTCAATGTTTTCTGGCCTCAATGTTTTCGGGCGTCAGGACTTGCGGGTCCCTGGTTCGGGCGCCGCGGCCGAAAGATCAACCGCTGTTCGCCGCCGTCGCCGTCTCCGGCTCGTCCTTCGGCCCCAGGCCAAGGATCGTCTCGCGACCCAGGATGGCCAGGTACTTCATATATTCGGTGACCATCAGCCGGGCGCCGCCAGAGGTGCGCCACCAGCCGCGGGCGTCGAAGCCGGGCGTCTCCACCGGATAGGCCTGCAGGGTGGTGTCGGGCAGGGCCGAGCCCAGCTCCAGCATGGCGCGGGGCATGTGATAGTCGGCGGTCACCACGATCAGGCTGTCGAACCGCCGAGCCGTCACCCAGCCGGCGGTTTCCTGGGCGTTGCCGAAGGTGTCGGCGGCCTCGAAGCCCAGGTCCACGCAGCAGTCATAGAGCAACTGGACCGCCCGGCTGACACTACGGATGTCCTCGCGGCTGGCCTCGCGGTTGACCCCGGACACCAGCATCCGGTCGCCCTTGCCGGCCTCCAGCAGGCGCATGCCCGCCGCGATCCGTTCGTTGGAGCCGGCGCCGGTGAGGGCGACGATGCCGTCGGCGGCCTGCGGTTCGGGCGCGGGTGTGGAATTCTCCACGCGGGCCGCGAAGGCCAGGAGCCCGGCGCCCCAGATCAGGGCGGCGACAAAGAGGAGGGCGAGCGTTTTCATCGGTGGCTAGGAAAGCTCGCGAATGAGGTTGGCGGCTGTCAGCCGCGCGGCCACCGCCGCGACGAGGGCGGCGGCGATGGGACAGGGTAGAACGGCCAGCAGATCGCTCCAAGCCACCGGAAGCACCGGCGTCAGGCCCTGTCCTCCGCCGGCCAGCCGCAGGCCGGCGCCCAGGGCTGCGGCCGCTACGGCGCCGATCAGGCCGGCGCCGGCGGCCATGCGGGCGAAGCGGGCCTGGAACAGGCGGGCGATGAAGGCGTCTTCGGCCCCGGTCAGGTGCAAAAGCTCCACCACTTCGCGCCGGGCGGCCAGGCCTGCCCGGGTGGCGAAGGCCACTACAGCGGCTGCGGCGGCCGAGATCAGCAGGAAGACGCCGATCCCCAGCCAGCGCGCGATCGCCGCGCCGCGCTGGATGTCGGCGAGCCAGGTGGTGTGGTCGTCCACCACGGCGTCCAGGCCGCGGGTGCGCAAGGCGCGCTCCAGGGCCTCGCCCGTGGCCGGGGCCTCGCGGCTCAGGGTCACGGCCACCAGACGTGGCACGGGCAGGTCGGCGAGATCGGCCACATCCCCAAGCCAGGGGGCGATCAGGGCCTCGGCCTTTTCCCGCTCCAGGGCCCGCGCCTCGGCCACGCCGGGCACGCCGGCCAGGGTCTCGGCCGCACGGGCGGCGGCGGAGTCGGGAGTCTCGTTGGCCTTGGGGCGGACGATCACCGTCATCTCGCCGTTCAGCTGGTCCGACCAGCCCCGGGCGGCCCGGTCGGCGGCGAGGACGCCCAGGGCGGTCAGACAGGCCATGAAGCACAGCACCGCCACCACAAAGACCAGGGCGCTGTCGCGGGTGTCCCGCTCAGGCAGGAAGGCCGCCGGGCGCCAGCGGGCGGGATCGAAGATGACGCTCATCCGTCAAATCCCTGGGGCACGGGCCCCATATGGACCAGGCGGCCGTCTTCCAGATGCAGGATGGGCTTGCCCGACCGGGCCACGAGGTCCTGGTCGTGGGTGGCGATCAGCACCGTGGTGCCCAGGCGATTAAGCTCGAGAAACAGGCGCAGGATTCTCAGGCCCATGGCGTGGTCCACATTGCCCGTCGGCTCGTCGGCCAGCAGAATGTCGGGACGGCCAACCACGGCCCGGGCGATGGCCAGACGCTGCTTCTCGCCGCCGGCCAGCGTCGGCGGCAGGGCGTGCATCCGGTCCTTGAGGCCGACCCAGCTCAGCAGCTCGGCCACGTCCTGGCGGTAGGAGTCGGGCTTGGCGCCGGCGATCCGCAGGGGGATGGCGGCGTTGTCGAAGGCGCTCATATGATCGAGCAGGCGGAATTCCTGGAAGACCACGCCGATCCGACGGCGCAGAAAAGGCCGGATATCGGCCGGCGCCTGGGCGACGTTCTGGCCGAACAGGTGCAAGAGTCCCTTGGACGGCTGCGCCGCCAGATAGATCAGCTTGAGCAGAGAGGTCTTGCCCGCTCCCGACGGGCCGGTGACGAAATGGAAAGACCCTTGCGGCAAGGAGAAGGTGAGGTCCCGCAGCGTTTCGGGCGCGCGTCCGTACCGCATGGAGACGTCGTCGAAGCGAACGACGGCGTCGTCGGCGTCGGTCACGTCTGCGGCATACGGGTTTCTGGACATGGAGACCGGAATCGGCGACCTCGATACGGTGGGCTGGAGGGTCCGATACGGCGGCCATGATACTGACCTGTCCAGACTGCTCCACCAGCTATTTCGTGGACGACGCGAAGATTCCCGAGGATGGGCGCGTCGTGAAGTGCGCGAGCTGCGGCCATCGGTGGACGGCGCGCCGCGAGATCGAACTGGATACGGCCCCTCCGGCCGCCCAGATTGAGCCCGCCCCCGCCGATACCCCCACAACCTCTACCGATCAAGCCGACCCCGAAAAGACAGCGACGGCGGCCGAGGGCGGCGTGGCCCTGCCCAAGGCCTTCCGCGCCAAGGCGCATGACAATCGCCGGCTGCGCGAGGCTGCGGCCACCGGTGTGGTCTGGGCCGGCATGTCGGCCGCCCTGGCCCTGATGATCGCCGTGGCCGTGGTCTTCCGGGTGGACGTGGTCCGCCTGTGGCCCAGCGCGGCGGGCGCCTTCGCCAGCGTCGGCCTGCCGGTCAACAGCGTCGGCCTGGCCATCGAGGGGGTGGAGTTCGAGCCGGCCCTGCACGATGGCCATGCCGCACTCTCGGTGTCGGGCATGATCCGCAATATCGAAGACCGCACCATCACCGCCCCGCCGCTGCAGATCCGCCTGCTGGACAAGTCCGGCGCAGCCGTGGCGACCAAGGTCGCCCGGGCGGCGGACCCGAACATTCCGCCGGGCGAAACCCGCCACTTCGCCATCGCCATCATCGACCCGCCGGGCACGGCCGCCGACCTGGAGGTCAGCTTCGCCGAATTGCGCGCTGCGGCCGAGCCGCCCGCCGAGCCCGAAGCCCTCGACCTGCGCGGCGCAGCCGAGGCCGCCGCCCCGGACATTGAGGCGCGCGAGGTTCTGGACGCCAAGCCGCTGCCAGCCGACGATCCCGAGGCCGAGGCCCATGGCCACTGAACGCTCGCCCGAGGTCCTGCTGGACGAGGCCGAGGTGGCCCGCCGGGTCGAGGCCCTGGCCGGCGAGATCGCCCCGCGGATCGACGACGACACGGTGGTCATCTGCCTGCTCACCGGCGGCCTGTGGTTCTGCGCCGACCTGACCCGGGCTCTGGCGCGGGCTGGGCGAAATGTGCGCTTCGACGCCCTGTGGCTGGCCTCCTATGGCGACGCCCGCGCCAGCCTGGGCCGTTGCGAGGTGCGCGCCGACCTGCAACGCCCCCTGGAGGGCCGCCGCGCCCTGATCGTCGACGATGTGATCGACACCGGCCTGTCGCTGAGCGAGGCCGCCCGCCTGGTGCGCGACTCCGGCGCCTCCGAGGTGCTGACCTGCGTCTTCGCCACCAAGCCCTGGCCGACGCCCCGCGCCATCGAGCCCGACTTCGTCGCCTGGACCGCCCCGCCGCGCTTCCTGGTGGGCTATGGCATGGATGCGGCCGGCCAGCTCCGCGGCCTGCCCTATGTGGGCGCGATGGACTGAGCGACCCTGTGGCCGGCGCTCAATCGTCCTTGCCAGGCCTTCCCCGCATGGATTTCAGACCGCTGCGGCGGGTCTTGCTGTCCAGCCGGCGCAGCTTGGACGCCTTGGTGGGTTTGGTCGGCCGCCGCGGCTTGGGGCGATGCAGCGCCTGACGGATCAGCTCGGCCAGCCGCTCGCGGGCCTCCTGCCGGTTCATCTCCAGGGACCGCGAGCCTTGGGAAAACAGGATCAGCACATCGTCATTCGACAGGCGGCTGCCAGACAGCCGCCTCAGCCTGGCCTTGACGTCGTCGGCCAGACTGGACCTGCCCACGTCAAACCGCAGCTCCACGGCGTTGGACGTCTTGTTGACGTGCTGTCCCCCGGGTCCGCTGGCCTTGACCATCCGCTCGGTGAACTCGTCGTCCTCGATGGCGACGGCGTCAGTGATCTTCAGCATCGGGCTCCAGCCGGGTGAAGAGCAGCTTGTCGATCCGGCGCTCGTCCATATCCACCACCTCGACCTGGTAGCGACGGATGGTGGCGGTGTCGCCCTCCCGGGGAATGCGGCCCATACGGTGGAGCACCAGGCCCGCGGCGGTGTGGAAGCCCTCATTCTCCTCGAAGGTCTCCCCCAGCCGGTCGCCCAGGTCCATCAGGTCGGCCCGGCCATCCACCAGGAATGAGCCGTCGGCGCGGCGGACGATCAGCGGGTCAGGCGTCCCGTCGTGCGCTTCGGGGAAGTCCCCGGCGATCATCTCCAGAAGGTCGATGGGGGTGACCACCCCTTCCAGATTGCCGAACTCGTCGACCACGAAGGCCATGTGGGTGGTGGTCTTCTTGAAGTGCTCCAGGGCGCGCAGGATCGAGGTGGTGTCGGGGATGAACAGCGGGGTGTGAACCAGGGGCTTGAGGTCGAAGGCCGCCTCATCCATCAAAAGGTCGGCCACGTCCTTCTTGTGCAGCACGCCCAAGGGATCATCGACGTCATGGCCGCGGCTGACCACGATGCGGGAATAGGGGCAGCTGCGAATCTCCTCGCGGATCTTGTCGCGCGTGTCGGACAGCGAGATCCAGTAGACGTCCCGCCGGGGCGTCATGGCCACCCGCACGGGACGATCGCCCAGACGCATGACCTCGGTCATGATCTGTTGCTCGGTCGGTTCGATCAGGCCCGCCCGGGCGCCTTCGGCCAGGGCCATCTCCACATCCTCCTGGCTCATCGGCGAGCCGTGGGCGTCGCGCACGCCCATCAGGCGCAGGACGCCGGCGGTGGACGCGGTCAGCAGGGTGATGAACGGGCCCATGGCCAGGGCCAGCCAGGTGAGGGGGCGGGCGGCCATGGCGGCCATGGCCTCGGGAAAGATCAGCGCCAGACGCTTGGGCACCAGCTCGCCGACGATCAGCGACAGATATGTCAGGCAGACGACGACCACGCCGGTGGAAATGGCTTCGGAATAGGGCGCCAGGGGCCCGGCCCCCTCCAGCAGCAGGTCCAGCTCGCCGGCGATGGTGGCCTGGCCAAAGGCCCCGGCCAGAATGCCGATCAGGGTGATGCCCACCTGCACCGACGACAGGAACCGGGTCGGCTGTTCGGCCAGGCGCAGGGCGGCGGCCGCGCCCTTGTCGCCGCGATCGGCGCGAACCTGCAGCTTGCCCTTGCGCGCTGAGACGACCGCCAGTTCGGACATGGCGAAGAGGCCGTTGAGCACCAGCAGGAGCAGGACGGCGGCGATGGCGATGAGGAGCATGGGCCTGAAAACAGCAGAGCGCGACCAGGGGGCGGTCGCGGCGTCAGTCTAGGGCCTTGACGGTTTCATGCCAGATAGGATGGCGCGACTAGGCCTGGGCCGAGGTTTCGACCTTACACGCCGGGCAGAGGCCGCGGGCTTCGAGCGTCACCGTGCGCACAGCGTAGCCGGCGGTTTCGGCGGCGGCGAACTGGGCCGAGAAGTCGGGCTCGAACTCTTGCGCCGCCCCGCAGCATTCGCAGATCAGGAAGGCCGCCCGGTGGCCGGCGCCTTCCATGCGGCAGGGCACATAGGCGTTCAGGCTCTCGATACGGTGGGCGAAGCCGAGGCGTTCGAGAAACTCAAGGGCGCGATAGACGGTGGGCGGCTTGGCCGGCTCGCCGTCCGCGCCATAGGCGGCGATCAGGTCATAGGCCTTCATCGGCCCATCGGACTCCAGAAGCAGCTCAAGGACGCGGCGGCGCGGCGGGGTCAGCCGTTCTCGCGTGCGTTCACACTGCGCCTGGGCGGCGGCGACGGCGCTCGCCAGGGCGGCGCCTTCGAGGCCCGGCTGCGCGCTTTCGGCGTGATGACACTCGGCTCCCATGCAGACCAGCTAAACATCTCTCTTTTTCGGCGCAACAGGCTTGACGCCTCGTTATGTTATTTCATAACGCTGCGGCTTGGTTTCAAGAACGGGGCGCCGACATGCGTAAATCCATCCTTCTCGCTTCCGCCGCCCTGCTGGCGGCGGCCGGCCCGGCCCTCGGTCAGACCGCGGGGCGACCGACCAGCGTGTCGGAGGTCGTGGTCACGGCGGCCCCCTATGTGGTCTCCCTCGACTCGGTCACGACCAGTGTCGATGTGCTCGACCGCGATGATCTCGACACCGCGCCGGCCGCCGGTCTTGGCGAGGTGCTCAGCAACCTGCCCGGCGTGCGCTCCAGCTTCTTTGGGCCGGGCGCCAGCCGCCCGGTGATCCGCGGCCTGGCCGGGCCCCGGGTCCTGGTGCTGACCAACGGGGTGGGCATGGTCGACGCCAGCGCCCTGTCGCCGGACCACCAGGTGGCGGTCGATCCCCAGGAGGCCAAGCGGATCGAGGTGCTGCGGGGCTCGGCCGCGCTGGCCTATGGCGGTTCGGCCATCGGCGGGGTGGTCAATGTGATCGACGACCGCATCGCCGAGACCCCGGTGGAGGGGATCGAGGGCCGGGTCATGGGGGCGCTCTCCAGCGTCGACAGCGGCGAAACGGCCTCGGGGGCGATCAAGGCCGGCCTCGGCCCCTGGGTGTTCAGCCTCGACGCCCTGCGCCGCCAGAGCGAAGACTATGACGTCCCGACCCTGCCCGAGTCCCGCCGCCAGCTGGCCGCCGAGGGTGAAGAGTTCCCCGGCAAGCAGGACAGCGTGGTGGAGAACACCGCCGTCACCCTCGATTCCTATGGCGCCGGCGTCTCCTATGTGGGCGACCGGGGCTTCCTCGGCGTGGCGGTCAAGCAGACAGACACCCGATATGGCGTGCCGGGCCATGCCCATGAGCATGCCGACGAAGAACACGATCATGATCACGAGGACGAAGATCATGATCACGACGAGGATCACGCGGACGAGGATCACGACGAGGAAGCCGGCGCCGAAGAGGGCGTGCGGATCGACCTGAAGCAGACCCGCTATGACCTGCGCGGGGGTCTCGACCTGGCGCTTGGCCCCTTCGAGAAGGTCCGCTTCTCCGGCGGCTATGCCGACTATGAGCATGTGGAGATCGAGGACGGCGCCCCGGCCACCCGCTTCCTCTCCGAAGGCTGGGAAGGCCGGCTGGAGCTGGTCCAGGCCGAGCGCGACGGCTGGCAGGGCGCGGTGGGCGTCCAGGCCCTGACGCGGGATTTCGACGCCCTGGGCGAAGAGGCCTATGTGCCGGCCGTCGAGATCAACGAGGCCGGTGTCTTCACCCTGCAGCGCCTGGACCGGGACTCGTGGGGCCTTGAGGGCGGCCTGCGCTTCGACCGCCGCGCCCTGGAGACCGCCGCGGCCAAGGCCGAGTTCGACAATGTCTCGGCCAGCCTCGGCGCCTTTGTGCGTCCGGCCGAAGGCTGGTTCGCCGGCGTCAGCCTGTCGCGAGCCGGGCGCGCGCCCACCGAGGCCGAGCTGTTCGCCGCAGGCCCCCACATCGCCACCCGCGCCTTCGAGGTCGGCGACGCTGGCCTGGACTCCGAGGTGTCCTACGCGGTCGACGCCACCCTGCACTATGACGGCGGCCCCTGGGACGCCGACCTGCACGCCTTTGCGGTGCGCTATGAGGGCTTCATCGATCTGCGCCCGACCGGCGCGGAGGATGCCGAGAGCGAACTTCCCATCTTCGCCTATCAGCAGACCGACGCCGAGTTCTGGGGAGGGGAGGCCGAGGTTTCCTACCGTCTCTGGGAGGCGGGTGATCGCAGCTTCACCCTGGAGGGCGTGGCCGACTATGTGCGCGGCGACACCGACCTGGGCGCGCCGGCCCGTATCCCGCCCTGGTCGGCCACGGCCCGCGGCGTCTTCGAGACCGACCGGTGGACCGGCAAGCTCGAGCTGCGCCAGGTGGGCGAGCAGGAGCGGGTCGCCGAGGGCGAACTGCCCACGGACGGCTATCGGATGATCAACGCCTCGCTGGTGGTCCGCCCCACCGACGGGTTCAAGATCTTCGTCGAGGGGCGCAACCTGAACGACGCCGAGGCCCGCGAGCACGCCTCCTTCCTGAAGGACCTCGCGCCGCTGCCGGGCCGGAGCTTCCGTCTGGGGCTGGGCTACACCTTCTGATCCAGTCCGCCTGGCATGGCGCAACGAAAGACCCCCGGAAGCGAGGCTTCCGGGGGTCTTGTTGTTCGCGTTGATGCTTAGGGAGCCTAGGCTTCTTCGGTCTCGTTAGACGGGGGCGCGCCTTCGCCACCCTCGAAGCTGCGCGGGGCGCGGCGACGACGGGGCTTGCGGACGGGCTCCTCGCCTTCGACCTTGGGTTCGGCGCTGCGAGGCGCCTGCAGGAAGGCCGGGGCTTCGCTGGCGCCGCCCTCGGCGTCGCGCAGCATGGGGCCGTCGGGGGCCGGCGTCTCGGCCACGAGGGGTGAGGCCTGAGGCTCGACCACAGCCATCGGATCGCGTTCGGGGCGCTCGCTGCGGTCGGTCCGCTCGCGGCGGTTCTCATCGCGGTCACGCCAGCGTTCGCGGCGGGGCGGACGGTTCTCGTCACGGGGCCGGTCATCCCGCGGCTGCTCGTCCCGTGGGCGGTCGTCCCTGGCTCGGTCGTCCCTGGCTCGGTCGTCTCTGGGGCGATCATCCCTGGGACGATCATCGCGGGCGCGGTCATCCCGAGGACGATCGTCTCGCGAACGGTCATCGCGGCGGCTGTCGTCCCGGCGGCTCTGGTCGCGGTTCTGATCACGATCGCGACCGTTGCGGTCGCTGTCGTTGTCAGACTCGTTGTTGTCGCCCTCGGGGGCGTCGGACACCTGTTGCTGGCCGCTCTCGTCCTCGAAGTCGATGTCGAGGCCCGAGCTCACCTGGTCGCGGCCCAGGATCTCGCTAGGCGAGCGCTGGGGCTGCATGGCGCGCAGCAGGCGGAAATAGTGTTCGGCGTGCTGGAGGTAGTTCTCCGCCAGAACCCGGTCGCTGGACGACGTCGCGTCGCGGGCGAGCTGCTGGTACTTTTCGAAAACGTGCTGGGCGTTGCCCCGCACCTTGACGCCGTCGGGGCCGTTCGAATCGAAGGCGCGGTTCGCGTTGTGCTGCTGGGGTTTATTCCCGCCGCCTCCGCGATTGCGTCCGCGCTGACGCTTCATGCCCTTGAAATCTCTCATATGCGGTAACCGTCTTGCGCCGCGCCCAGGGCGTACCCTTCAGGGCGTGCGGCTGCGTTAGCCTCATCTCGGGAGTGGGCGTAGCGCCCAATGTTCCGTGTTGAAGACGTAAATAATCCCCGTCATCCGCCCGACCTGCGAGCGCCCGTCTGCAACGCGGCGCCTGCCGGAGTGGCCGCTGTCCCGATTTCCGGGTCCAGCCTGTTTCACCGGCGATTTGGGTGGAGACAATTAGGGATGTAGCGATTCAGGCCGGATTTTCCAAGGCTCTTTTTTCACCGAGCACCACCCGGTCCAGGCCGGCCAGGTCCTGGTTGGTCCTGACGCCCTGGGCGCCGGCCTCTCGGAAGAGCGCCTCGACGGCGGCCTTCTGGTCATAGCCGATCTCCACGGCGAAGCGCCCGCCGGGCTTGAGGACCCGCAGGATCTCCGGCGCCAGGCGACGGTAGGCGTCCAGGCCGTCCGGCCCGCCGTCCAGGGCCAGGCGCGGCTCATGCACCCTAACCTCGGGCTCCAGCGTCTCGATCACCTCCGAGGCGATATAGGGCGGGTTGGCGGTGACGATGTCGAAGCTGGCGTCCGACAGGCCATCGGCCCAGTCGCCCCGCAGCAGGGCGCAGCGACCGGCCAGGCCCAGATGGGCCGCATTGTCCCGCGCCACCGCCAGGGCGTCCTCCGATACATCGACGCCCAGACCGCGGGCGTTGGGGCGCTCGGCCAGGATGGCCAGCAGGATGGCGCCCGAGCCGACGCCGAGGTCGAGGATCGAGACCCGCTCGTCCTCGGTTCCAGCCTTGAGCACCGCGTCGACGACGCATTCTGTGTCCGGCCGCGGGGTCAGCACGTCCGGCGTGACCTGGAGCATGATCTTCCAAAAGCCCTTGCGGCCCAGGATGTGGCTCACCGGTTCCCGCCGTCCCCGGCGGGCGAGGTAGTCCTCCAGGGTGGCTTCCTGTTCAGCCGTCAGGGTCCGATAGGGATCGGTGACGATATCCAGCCGCGTGGCGTCGGCTGCGGCCTCCACCAGCAGGCGGGCGTCGATGACGGGGCCTGAGAGGCCCACGGCCTCGAGCTGCGCCTTGGCCTTGGCCCAGGCCTGCACCAGGGTCAGGCTCACAGGGCGCCAGCCTGCGGCGTAGCCGCCGTCGTCTCAGTCTGGGGCTGGCTGCAGGCGTCGCCGGGAGCGACCTCGCCCTCGCGGGTGACGTGGATATAGACGCCACAGAACATATGGCCGAAATGATCGTACAAGGCCTTGGTGATCTCCATGTCGCGCTCGGCGGTGTGGGGGTCGACGTCGGGGGCGGCGCAGCGGACGATCGGCTTGAACACCTTGGCCTGGGCCCAGCCCACCATCAGCTCCCGTCCGGCCCAGTCATTTTCGGCCCAGGCGGGCCAGCCGTCCACATAGATGTTGGCGCGGAAGCGCAGGGGATCGATCTCTTGGCTGAGCTTCTGTTCCAGGTCGCGGACGCTGGCCAGGTTGACGATCGAGACGTCACCCCGAGGATGATCCATGAACCTGTGGCCCGGCGCCTCGACCACCTGCAGCGGCCCACGGACCTCGTCCCCCAGGAGCCGCGTCAACCATTGGGCGAAGGCCTCACGGCCGGCGGCGTCGCCAAGCGGGGCGGCAAGGTCGGGCTGGCCCGGGGCCTCGACGTGCAGCACGCCGGTCGCCTCGTCATAGCGGGTGCGCGCCCGGGCCACGGCCGGGATCGCCGCCAGGACCGCGAACTTCTGCTTGGGAATGAAGACGGGCGCCTGCGCATCGAAGCCCGAAGGGCCGTTCTCCACGGCGAACAGGCGATCGTAAGGGAAGGGCGCGGCCGCGTTCAGCTGGACCCTCTCCAGCCGTTCGGGGGTGAAGCCCTTGACGGGATGCCTGTAGAGGGCTGCCACTTGTCCGGTCATGGGCTTTCTGTTGCAGCAAGGCGGGCGGCCTCACAAGGGGAACGGGGTGGCCTGCGAAGGGTTTGATCGAACGTAGACATGACCGCGCCCCGCTCAACCTCCACCCGCCGCCGCATCGGCGCTGATCTGGCCCGCAAAGGCCTGGTCGCAGCGCCCTGGGTGGCGCTGGCGGCGCTCGCCTTCTGGAAGCGGCGGCTGATCGTCCCTCCGCCGGGGATGAGCCGCTCCGATGCGGCCGATCCCCTGCAAATCGAGACGGAGGAGCCTGGCCGGGGTCGGCTGGCCGGCGATCCCCGGGACATCCCGCCGCATGGCTGGAAGGACGTCGCCTGGCGCACGCTCGCCGAGATCGGTCGCGACCAGCTACCGCGGGTGGCGGCCGGCGTCACCTTCTATACTCTGCTGGCCATTGTTCCTGCGCTTGCGGTTTTTGTCTCGCTTTACGGGCTGTTTGCCGACATCGGCCAGGTCCAGAATCAGTTGGCCCAGATGTCACGGGTCATTCCCGGGGACGTGGTCGATATCATCGGCGAGCAGATGAAACGCCTGGCGGTGGAGCGTAAGGCCAATCTCAGCCTCGCCTTCGCCTTCAGCCTCCTGCTGTCGGTCTGGACCGCCAGCAACGCCGTGCGCGCCCTCGTGGAGGGGGTGAACATCGCCTATGACGAGGACGAGAAGCGCAACATCGTCCAGCTGATGGCGCTCACCTATGCGGCCACCTTTGCCGCCCTGGCCTTCCTCATCCTGGTCACCGGCCTTCTGGTGGCCGCGCCCATTGCGCTCAAGCTCCTGGGCCTGGGGAGTCTTGAAGTGTTCTGGGGGCCGCTGCGCTGGGTGATTCTACTGGCCATCGGGGCGCTGGCGTTCACGGTTCTCTACCGCTACGGCCCCTGCCGCTCGCGGGCGCGGTGGCGCTGGGTGCTGCCCGGCGGGGTTTTCGCCTCAGTGGTCTGGATGGGCGGGTCGCTGGGCTTTTCGTGGTATATCAACAACATCGCCAAGTACGACGCCACCTACGGCTCCCTGGGGGCCATTATCGGCTTCATGATGTGGATCTGGTTTTCGGTGATGGTCGTGCTGCTAGGCGCCGAGCTGAACGCCGAGATCGAGCATCAGACGGCCCTGGACTCCACCACAGGCCCCGAACTGCCGCTCGGCCAGCGGGGCGCGACCATGGCCGACACGGTGGGTCTGGCCCTGACCACGACCCTGGCCGACGCCATGGGGGCGGTGCGCAACCGTGGCGCCAGCCTTGCCGCTCGTCTGCGCCGGGCCAGGCCTGACACGCCGGAAAGCTAGATCAGCCGAACTCGTCCTCGAGCGCCGAGAGGCGAGCGGCCTGGTCCTCGGCGATCAGCGGGCCGATGACGTCATCCAGCGATTCCCCTTCGATCACCTTGGCGAGGTTGTAGAGGGTCAGGTTGATCCGATGGTCGGTCACCCGCCCCTGCGGGAAGTTGTAGGTGCGGATGCGCTCGGACCGGTCGCCGGAGCCCACCTGGCTCTTGCGGGCGTCGGCCCGGGCGGTGTCCAGGGCCTCACGCTGCTGGTCATAGAGCCTGGCCTTCAGCACCTTCAGGGCGCGGGCCCGGTTCTGGTGCTGGGATTTTTCCGACGAGGTCACCACGATGCCGGTGGGCAGGTGGGTGATGCGCACAGCCGAGTCGGTCTTGTTCACGTGCTGGCCGCCGGAGCCTGAGGCGCGATAGGTGTCGATCCGCAGGTCAGCGTCGTTGATCTCGATCTCTACGTCCTCGACCTCCGGCAGGACGGCGACCGTGGCGGCCGAGGTGTGGATGCGTCCGCCGGCTTCGGTCTCAGGGACCCGCTGCACCCGATGGACGCCGCTCTCGTACTTCAGCCGGCCAAACACGCCGTCGCCGGTGATCGAGGCGATGATTTCCTTGTAGCCGCCCACCTCGCCCTCGGAGACGGAGTCGATCTCCACCCGCCAGCCCTGGGTCTGGGCGTAGCGCTGGTACATGCGGAAAAGGTCGCCGGCGAACAGGGCGGCCTCGTCGCCGCCGGTGCCGGCCCGCACCTCCAGGATGGCCGAGGCGTTCTCATCCTTGTCCTTGGGAGCCAGCAGCAGGGCGACCTGACGCTCAAGTTCGGGCAGGCGGGCCTGGAGTTCGGCCAGTTCCTCGCGGGCGAGGCCGGCCATCTCCCGGTCGCTGGCCGCGGCCATCTGCTCCAGTTCCGGCGCCTCGGCCCGGGCCTTGACCAGGGTCTCCACGGCCTCGGCCACGGGGCGAAGCTCGGCGTGCTCCTTCGAGAGTCGGACGATCTCGGCTCCGTCGCTAGCCGCGCCCATCCGCGCTTCGATCTCGTGGAAGCGGTCGAGCACCTGGTCGAGGCGGGCCTGGGGAAGTCGCACGTTGGATTGTCACCTGAACATCTGGGGACGCCTATCTAGCGTCGCGCGCAGTCCGGGACAAACCTCCCGCGCCGATCAGCGGGCGGGACTCCATCGGATTGTGAGAAAAGGGACCGCGCCGTATCGGCGCGGTCCCGTCGGACTCTTAAGCGCGGACGCCGGTCATCGGCGCGCTGCCGAAGGCGCCGAGCTTCACATTGCCGTTCATGGCGTCGCCTTCGACCTTGGCTTCGAACTCCAGGGTCATGGGCATGGGCTGGGTGATCTGGGTCGACCAGGTCAGGGTGTCGCCATTGACCTTACCCTCGACGCTCTGCGTGCCCATCTGGCCGGACGTGGTGCCGGTGAAGGTGTCGCCGCTGGTGGTGATGACGGCGTCGACCGTCTGGGCGCCCATGGGCGTATTGATGGTGATCTTCCAGTTGCCGTCTGCTGCGGACATGACGTCCTCCCCATTTATGGAGCCGGCACCTAATCAAGCGCCGGGGGCGGGCGCAAGCATGACCCCGACGTCAACGTCCGGAGGTTTCGGACTCCCCCAGGGAGACGCCCGCCTGACGGAGCCGGGCGAGAATCTCGATCAGGCGCCCGTAGGTGTCGTTGGTCCCGGCCAGCATCTCGGCGCGCGTGAACACCGCCGAGGGCACGACGAGGCCCATGTCGCGACGCTCGATCATGCCCACTTCGATCAAAGCCGCCACATAGGGATCCTGGATGTGTCGCGGCAGACAAAGGCGCTCGGCCAATTCAGCCTCGCTGATCGGCCGCCTCTGGCTATCGGGCGGAATGTCGTGAAGGGCGGCGTAGCGGTCGGTGGTGGTGCGCAGGTGGGCGGTGTTGGCGGTCCAGACGCCGGTGAACACCAGCAGCGAAATCAGGTCTCCCCCGTAGCGATGGGCCATGTCGCTGAGCAGGTCGATAAGCTCGAAGGCCACCAGGCGACCGGTCAGCCGGCGGTTGTCTTGGGGAAAGGACATAGGCAACCAACTCGCACAGTAGGAAAAGCGCCCCGCGGCTATTCGGCGGCGGCCAGCTCCGCACCCTGGGCGGCCGCGAGCTCGGCGGCGCGAGCCTCGACCAGCTCGACGATGTGGTCGACCATGTGCTCATTGTCCATCTTATGGTCGGGCTTGCCGGCCATATAGACCATGCCTGAGCCCTTGCCCCCGCCGGTGAAGCCCAGGTCGGTCATCAGGGCTTCGCCGGGGCCATTCACGACACAGCCGATGATGGAGAGGCTCATCGGGGTGGAGATGTGGGCCAGTCGTTCCTCCAGGGCCTCCACCGTCTTGATGACGTTGAAGCCCTGACGGGCGCAGGACGGGCAGGCGATGATGTTCACGCCTCGGTGGCGCAGACCCAGCGACTTCAGAATGTCGAACCCGACCTTGATCTCCTCCACCGGATCGGCGGCGAGGCTGACCCGGATGGTGTCGCCGATGCCGGCCCAGAGCAGCGAGCCCATGCCGATGGCGGACTTCACCGTGCCGGTGCGCAGGGCGCCGGCCTCGGTGACGCCCAGGTGCAGCGGACAGTCGATGGCCTCGGCCAGCATCTGGTAGGCGGCCACCGTCATGAAGACGTCCGAGGCCTTCACGCTGATCTTGAACTCGTGGAAGTCGTGGTCCTGGAGAATGCGGGCGTGGCTCAGCGCGCTCTCCACCATGGCCTGGGGGCAGGGCTCCCCATAGCGCTCCAGCAGTTCGCGCTCGAGCGAGCCGGCGTTGACGCCGATCCGGATGGAGCAGCCGTAGTCCTTGGCCGCCTGGATCACCTCGCGCACCCGGGCCGGAGAGCCGATATTGCCCGGATTGATCCGCAGACACGCCGCGCCGGCCTGGGCCGCCTCGATGCCACGGCGATAGTGGAAGTGGATGTCGGCCACCAGGGGAACCTTGGCCGCCTTGGCGATGGTCGAGAAGGCTGCGGTGGAGTCCTCGTCGGGGCAGGACACCCGCACGATGTCGGCCCCGGCCTCTTCCAGCTGACGGATCTGGTCGATGGTCGCCGCGGCGTCGGCGGTCAGCGTATTGGTCATCGACTGGACGGTGATCGGGGCGTCGCCGCCCACCTCGACCGACCCGACGCGGATCTTACGGCTGACGCGCCGCTCTATCGTGCGCCAGGGACGGAGATGGGTGTGATCGTGCTGGGTCATGGGCCTGCAAAATAGGCCCTCGCGCGCCGTTTCCCAAGCCGGGAAACATGACGCTTTTAGTCACCCAGGCGGCTGAGCGGGGTCTGGGCGCCGGGCAACAGGCCCCGTGTCTGTCCGTTGACGAACACCTGGAAGGCGGTCGGCTCGGAGACATCGATCACCAGGCCCCGTAGGTCAGGGGCGCGATAGGCTTCGCCGGCGGCGAGCTGGCGGGCGAAATAGACCTCGCCATCGGCGCTGCGGACGATCAGGGCCGCAGACTCCCGGGCCTGCAGCACGATGGGCGAGGCGGGCGCGGCCGGCGCGCCGTAGACGGTTCCGTCCGGGGTAAAGGTCGGAGGCAACTGGCTGAGGTCGGCCTCGGCCTGAGGTCCCCTGGCGATCTCGCGGTTGGAGGCGATCACCGCGTCGGCCGAGCCGCCGGCGGCGGCGGCCACGTCGAGGCCCGGGGTTTCATAGAGCTCAGGCACGGTGGATTCCACCGGCGCAGGCAGGGGCGCGCCCAGGGACAGCGGGCCTTGCGGTCCGGCGTTGGCGGCGATCTCTTCGGCGGTGCTGGGCGGTGCGGTCACGGGCGCCACGGGCTGGGCCTCGTTGATGCCTCGCTGGGCGAAGTTCCAGACCAGGATGGCGCCGACCACCAGGACGCCGGCGGTGATGGCCAGGCCCAGTCGACTGTCGCCGGCGCGCCGCACGCCGACAGGCTCGCGCAAGGCCTCGTCGCCCGCGGGCTCATCGGCCTTGAAGCGGGTCACGGCGGCCTCTGCCTCCAGGCCCAGCGCCTTGGCGTAGGCGCGGACATAGCCGATGGTGAAGGGCCGCGACGGCAGGTCCTCCAGCCGCATTTCCTCGATGGCGGCCAGATAGGCGCGCCGGATTCGGGTGGAGTCGGCGACATCCTGCAGCGAGAGGCCGCGGAATTCGCGCGCCGCCTTCAGGGCGGCGCCGATGTTGGGACCAGAGTCCAGGGTCGGCATATAGCTTTCAACAGCGCTGAGGGGGTGCGTCCCCTCAAAGCTCGGATTGAAGTCAGTGACCCGCCCAGTGTCGAGCGCCATGGCTGCTCGTCATCCCCGAAAAATAAATGCGGCCAGATAGCCGCCACCCGCCCCGTCCGTTTGCCACGGATCTGTTAATTTCTCTTTTCCTATAACACGATAGCGCCAGCCGTTCAACGCCGGCCGAACGCTGATTCGTCACGGTCAAGCTTAGATCGACAGGTAGAGCTTGCGCGCCAGGGTCTCGATCTCGCCGCGCACCGAGCCGCCCGTGCCTCGGATCAGGGCGCTGACCCCGCGGTGGGCCGCCTCCCGGTCGCAGGACAGCACCATCTGCTTGACCGGCCCGACGCCGGCCGGCGGCATGGACAGGCGCTCATAGCCCAGGGCGACCAGGGTGAAGGCCTCAAGGGGCCGGCCGGCCATCTCGCCACACACCGACACCGGCGTCCCCGTATCGGCGCAGGCCTTCTGGATTTCGGCCAGCACCCGCAGGGCCGGGGGTGACAGCGGGTCATAGCGGTCTGCCATGCGGGCGTTGCCGCGGTCGGCGGCGAACAGGTACTGCAGAAGGTCGTTGGTGCCGACCGAGACGAAGTCGGTCATCGGCAGCAGGGCGTCCAGGTGCCAGATCAGGGACGGCGCCTCGATCATCGCGCCCACGTCCAGGCGGGCCGGGGCCGGGCGTCCGCGCCGCTGGGCCCAGGCCACCTCGTGATCCACCAGGGCGCGGGCGGCGCGGAACTCATCCACGCTGGCCACCAGGGGAAACATGATGCGCAGGGCCCGTCCGCGGGCCGCGGCGATCAGGGCGCGCAGCTGCAGGCGCAGGAGGGCCGGGCGATCCAGCCCCATGCGGATGGCCCGCCAGCCCAGGGCCGGGTTCTCTTCCCGCTCGGCCTCGAGATAGGGCAGCACCTTGTCACCGCCCAGGTCCAGGGTGCGGAAGGTCACCGGCAGGCCGCCGGCGGCGTCCAGCACCCGGCTATAGAGGGCGGTCTGGGCGTTGAAGCGTGGCAACTCCTCGGCGACCATGAACTGGAATTCGGTGCGGAACAGGCCGATCCCCTCGGCCCCGGTGTCGCCCAGGATCTCCAGGTCCACATCCAGGCCGGCGTTCATCAGCAGGGTGACCTTGACCCCATCGCGGGTGAAGGCCGGGGTGTCGCGCAGCTTGGCGAACTCGGCCCGGCGTTGCGACCGCACCTCGATCCGCGAACGGATCGCCTGGACCACGTCCAGCCGGGGCCGCAGATAGGCCTCGCCGGTCTCGGCGTCGACGATGACCGGATCGCCCTCATTGACCCGGTCGCGCAGGCCGTCCAGGCGACCGACGCAGGGAATGTCCAGCGCCCGGGCGACGATCGCCGCATGGCTGGCCGGCGAGCCCTCTTCGAGCAGCAGGCCCTTCAGCTTGTGGCGGTCATATTCCAGCAGGTCTGCGGGGCCGAGGTTTCGGGCGATCAGGATGGCGTCGTCCGGCAGGTCGCGGGCCGCATGGCCGTCGCCGGAAAGGTGGCGCAGCAGCCGGTCGGCCAGGTCCTCGAAGTCGTGCAGCCGCTCGCGCAGATAGGGGTCGCGGGCCTGGCCCAGCCGGGCGCGGTGCTCCGAGCGCACCCGCTCCACCGCGGCCTCCGCCGTCAGCCCGTTGCGGACGGCGTCTTCCAGGGACCGGTTCCAGCCCCGGTCGTGGGCGAACATCCGATAGGTATCGAGCACCTCATAGGAGGCTTCCACCAGGCCGTGCTGGCCTTCCAGCATTTCGTCGAGCTGGGCCTGGAGACTGGAAATGGCGCTCTTGAGCTTGGCCTCTTCGGCCACCACGTCGTCGGCCAGCAGCTGCGAAGGCGCCACGGGCGGCTCGTGCAGCACCGCGACCCCCAGGGCCAGGCCGTCGGCGAAGCGGGCGCCTTTCAGCCGTTCCGACCGGTGTGGGGCGATCTCGACGCCGGACAGTTCGTCCTCGGAGATCAGTTCGCCGGCGACCATTTCGGCCAGCACCATGGCGATGATCTGGACGTCCTCGACCTCGTCCTCGGTATAGACCCGCTCGGTGCGGTTCTGGACCACCAGCACGCCGATGGCCCGGCCGCCGCGCAGCAGGGGCACGCCGAGGAAGGCGTGATAGGGGTCTTCGCCGGTTTCCGGGCGGTAGGAGAAGGCCGGATGGTTGGGCGCGTCGGCCAGGTTCAGCGGCCGGCCCAGGCGCATGATCTCGCCGACCAGGCCCTCGCCCGGACGCATGCGGGTCAGGTGGACGGCCAGGGGATCGAGGCCCTCGGTGGCGAACAGCTCCATCTCGCCGCCGGCCCGGCGCATGTAGAGCGAGCACACCTCGGCGACCATGGACCGCGCGATGATGCGCACGACCATGTTGAGGCGTTCCTGCGCAGGACCGCCGCGCTGGACCGCCTCGCGAATCTGCCGCAGCAGGCTCCGCTGACCCCGAATGACCGCTCCGGTCATCGCCATCTTGCCCTGGTCTCCTCTCCCTCGTCGCTTCCTAGCAGTATCGCACGTCGGATCGGAGACGGAATGCCGTCCCTGATCCGCAGCGACCTATCGCGTCGCCCGTCCCAGCAGTTCGATCAGCTCACTGGCCTTGCGCCGCTGTTCCTCGGCGTCGCCGCTGACGATGGCGCCTTCGATGCAATGGTCCAGATGATCCTTCAGCAGCTCGGTCTCCACCCGCGCCAGCGCCGCGCGCACCGCCTGCACCTGGGTGAGGATGTCGATGCAGTAGCGGTCTTCTTCGACCATGCGCGAGACCCCGCGCACCTGCCCCTCGATGCGGCTCAGGCGATTGGCCAGCTTGGACTTTGAGTCTGCATCCTTCATGGGGCGCCTCCGTGGGTCTCAGTAACATACCCCAGGCTGGTAATTGCGAAATGCCCCCTAGGGGTATAATTTGCGCTGGCGGCCGGAGTATTGACCATGTCAGAGACGCATCACCATCACGGCGAACAATCGGCCACGGCTGGGAAGGCTGTCGATCCCGTCTGCGGCATGCAGGTGACCGTGGATGGCGCACAGCATGTGGCCCCCCATGACGGGCAGGCCTTCTATTTCTGCTCGGCCGGTTGCCGCACCAGGTTCGAAGGTGATCCCGAGCGCTACCTTTCGCCCCGCGAGCCGGAGCCGCCGGCGCCGGCCGGGACGATCTACACCTGCCCCATGCACCCGGAGATCCGCCAGGAGGGGCCCGGGTCCTGCCCGATCTGCGGCATGGCGCTGGAGCCGGACCTCGTCACCGCCGAGGCCGAGGCGAATCCCGAACTGACCGACTTCGCCCGCCGCGCCTGGATCGGCGGCGCCCTGGCCCTGCCGCTCTTCGTGCTGGAGATGGGCGCGCATCTGTTTGGTCTCCATGTTCCCCTGCCGGACGGGGTCGGCCCCTGGGTTCAGCTCGCCCTGGCGACGCCGGTGGTGTGGTGGGCGGGCTGGCCCTTCCTGCAGCGGGGCTGGACGTCCCTGCGCACCGGCCAGCTCAACATGTTCACCCTGATCGCGCTCGGCGTGCTGACCGCCTGGACCTTCAGCGCCGCGGCCGTCCTGGCGCCTGGCCTGATCCCCGACGCCTTCCGGGACGCCCACGGCGCGCCGCCGCTCTATTTCGAAGCCGCCGCGGTGATCGTGGTCCTGGTCCTGGTCGGCCAGATCCTGGAACTCCGCGCCCGGGAGCGGACATCTGGCGCCCTGCGCGCCCTGCTGAACCTGGCGCCCAAGACCGCTCTGCGGGTCGGGGCCGATGGTCAGGACGCCGAGGTCCCGGTGGACCAGATTGCGCCCGGCGATCGGCTGCGCGTTCGTCCCGGCGAGAAGATCGCCGTCGATGGCGAGGTCATCGAGGGCCGCGCCGCGGTGGACGAATCGCTGATCACCGGGGAGTCCCTGCCGGTCACCAAGGGGGTCGGCGACAAGGTGTCGGCCGGCGCCCTGAACACCACCGGCGGCTTCATCATGCGGGCCGAAAAGGTAGGCGCCGAGACCCTGCTGGCCCAGATCGTCCAGCTGGTGGCCCAGGCCCAGCGCAGCCGAGCGCCCATCCAACGCCTCGCCGACAAGGTGTCAGGCTGGTTCGTGCCGACGGTGGTCGCCGTCGCCGCGGTCGCCTTCATGGGCTGGAGCCTGTGGGGGCCGGAGCCCCGCCTGGCCTACGCCC
>NZ_JBALUY010000002.1:0-66275 GCF_036963605.1 Phenylobacterium sp.
CGCCCGCCGTCACCTCGAAGGCCTCGGCGGCAAACAGCGCGCTCAGCGAAAACGCGCTCGCCGTCATCTGCTGGCAGCCCCGGCAGTGACAGGCCATGGTCACCTTCGGCCCCTCGCTCACCCGAAACCGCACCTGCCCACACCGGCACCCGCCGTCTCTGATCCCGTCGCTCATGGTCATCTCCCCTGTCTGGCTCCCCTTAGGCTGCGCAGGCCAACCCGGCGGCGTCCAGAGCGTGGCTCCCGATGAGCCCTCACTCCGTTGAGGAGGCCAGACCCGCCTCCGCCCGAAACCGCGCCGCCCAGTCGCGGTTGGTGTCGTCCGCCATCTTCCGGACGCTGGGCGAAACCCGATCGGCCGGCGCGGGATCGAGCGCCAAAGCCTCCAGGACGCGGCGCACGGCTCCCTTCGGATCGGCCGACAGGTCGTCATAGGCGATGCGGACCGGCGTGATCGCCTCAGCGTCGAACCACGCATTCCAGTCCCGGTCATAGCCTGTCATGGCCTTCACCCAGCCTTGCAGCTTCTGGCCGTCATATTCCGGCGCGCGGGGCGGCCCGACCCGTTCCAGATCCGAGCCGTCGGCCGCCACATGCCAAAGGCCGGTCTGCTCGGCCTTCAGGCAGGACACCGCCTGATCGACCTTGTCGGCCCGGAAGAGATGAATGAACAGGGTGCGCCCGAACACGCCCTCAAACCGCGCCCGCTCCGAGCGTTCGTCGGCATGGACCAGGGCCAACCGGGAAAAGAAGAAGTCGAAGCTCGGCCGCTGCAGGCGCAGCCCGAAGAGCCCGTTGTCGCTGCGCCCCCGCGCCAGGGCCGCATGGATGCAGGCCTCGACGACTTCGCGCTCCGAGGCGGCGGCGTCCGGCTCGACCCCCAGCCGCCGCGTCCATTCGGCCAGGGCAGGCTCATGAAAATGAGACGCCGGCTTCCCCGCCACCCCCGTCTCCGCCAGCAACCGGCACAACAGCGTGCTCCCGCTGCGCGGGGCGGTGCAGATCATATAGGAGGCGTAATCTGTCATGATCGATCTGCTAGAGACGCGGCGCGACGCACCGATGACCATAACCGCCACACTCGAAGACGTCCCGCCCTCACCCCTTTATGAGATGGCCACACGCCTTCGTCGCTTCATGGAGCCGGTGTGGGACGATTGGCTGGCCGCCGGGCCCTGGCGCCGCGGTCCCACCCCGTCGGCCGGCGCCTGCGGTCGCACCAGCCTGTTCGTCCACGACGCCCTTCGGCGCGAAGGCTATGACGCCGTCTGGTCGAACGGCGTCCCACGTCTATCCGAGACCTCCCAGATCGGCGATTTCGGCTTCCTCGTCCACGGTCGCTGGGAGAGCCACGCCTGGGTGACCTGTCAGGGCTGGATCGTCGACATCACCGCCGACCAGTTCGGCGCCCCGCCAGTGATCGTCACCCCGGCGACAGATCCCCGCTACGCCGCCAACGACCTCGACACCGCCGACCCAGACGCCATCCTCCGCCGCCAGGCGACGGCGGCGAGCCTGACGGCAGCCTGGCTCGAAACCCAACCAGGCCTGAGATTGGTCCGAGACCTCTTACGGCCTCACGCCTTCCCACCGCCGAAAATCCTTGAGCTCATCGCCACCGGCGTCGTCAGAAGCCACACGGTGAACTGAGAATGTCACGCCCCGAGCCCCGTCAGCCCGACGGCCATTGCTGGGTCGCGTGAAGCACCCGCAGGATGACCACCGCGCGATCATTCTCAGCATAGACCACGATGTAGTTTGGCCGGACAACCATCTCGCGCGTACCGGCGACCCGTCCTGGCCGATAGAGCTTCGGCCGCTGGCCAGCCTGGAAACCTTGACCTCAATCTCGTCTATCAGCCGCTGTGCGGCGTCGGGATTGTCGTCGGATATGTAGTCCAGGATCTCAAGCAGGTCTGCGCGCGCCGCCTCGCGCCATTCAATCGACCAGGCGGTCACGGCGCTTCCGGTCGATCCGCGCCTGGGCTTCATCCATCACCTGCCGATGAGGCGCTGCTGGGCTTGTGTCAGCCAGCGCCTCCTGAACCTTGGCGCGGAACCAAGCGTCGTGCGCTTCCGGATCGGACGTAAGTCCGGCCGGCAGTCCCCCCTCCCTGGCGATGCGGGTCAGCAGGATGCGAACAGCGTCAGAGACCGTGAGGCCGACACGGGCGAGCTTCTCCGAGGCGTCGGCCTTGAGCTGCTCGTCCACGCGCACATGGAGCATTGAGGTTTGCACGGCCATAGCTAGCGCTCCTAGAGACATTCTCATTTTGTATCTCAAATGAGAGACGATCAAGGCCATTTAGAAGCGAGCGCCCCCTCAACCACGCCCACTCGCCAGCACATCCAGCGCAACGCCGAGCAGCGCCTCGATGCGGCCCACTTCCCGCTCGCTGGCCACGGCTTCCCGGGGCGTCAGTTCCTGGCCGCAGACCAGATCGCAGGCGCTCACCAGGTCGGTCTGGTCCCAGAGCCTCGCCCGCATCGCCGCCAGCCGCGCAGCCGCCTGGGCCGAGCCTTCGGCCGCCATCAGCAGCGTCTCTTCGCGAGCGCCCGGACCCGCCGGGCCGCCGCCGCCCGGCCGCACGTCCAGGGTCGAGCGGATGGCGCCGTCCCGCGCGGCCCGGCGATAGAGGGCGCCATAGCGCTCCCCGGCGGTCTTCTGGGCCGCAGTGATCCTGCCCTTGCGCGCCAGCCAGTCCAGCCCGGCCTGCCGGCGATAGGGTCGGCCAGCCGACGACGGCCCCTCGAACGCCGCGCCGCGGGCCTCCGACAGGCCCACGGTTTCGGCCACCCCCTCGGCCACCGCCACAGCCTCCGCCCGGTCTTTGGCCCGTATCTCCAAGTTTCGCAGTCGCGCCCGGGTGCGCGCCGCCGGATCGAAAATCTGTCCCCTCAAGGCCGCCCCCGCGACACCACCGCATCGGCAAGTCGATAGACCGCCTCGCTGGCCGCCCGCTCCCCTTCCAGGATCACCAGCCCAGCCGCCGTATGGGCCAGCAGCTCCTTCAGGAACTGCGCCCGGTCGCCCGGCGTCCGATGCCCCAGGGCCTGGGCGACCAGGCTGCCGGCGTCACCCGGCGCCCCGCTCATCGCCCGGCCTCCGGCCACACCAGCGGCAGACCTACATGCACGCCGTTCCGCCCGACCCGCGTCTCGGTCAGGGCCGCAAAGCCGCCCTGCGCCATCACCTTGGCCACGTGGAGCTCGTGACGGGCGAAGCGCGGCTGGGCCTCACCCGCCCCGCGCGCCACCTGCCCGCGGAAGGCGCGCTCCAGCCGCGCCAGTTCGCGGTCCTCCAGCCGCAGCAGCGCCCGCGCCTTGCCCGGCGAGGTCCCCCCGCGGCGGAGATTGGCGTAGTCCCCCAGGCTGGTGGGGCTTCGGGCCGCGGCCCGGACAGGATGTGTCTGTTGCATGGGCAGACTGTATTTTTCATACATACATCCGGCAAGCGGAAACTGTAGGCTATGTACAGTTATCCAGAGTTGCGCTAGACCACGGCCATGAACGAACGGTCCGACCGCCTCCGCCAGGCCCGCCTCGACGCTGGGCACGAGACCGCCGCCGCGGCGGCCGAGGCGTTCGGCTGGAACCGCAACACCTACGCCTCCAACGAGAACGGCAACGCCCCCTTCTCCTATCGCAAGGCCAAGGAGTACGCCGCCGCCTTCGGGGTCAGCGCCGAATGGCTCTATGACGCCGCCGGCCCCGTGCGCGCCTCGGCGCTTGCCGGCTACGTCCCGATCCTCGGCCGCGTCGGCGCCAATCCCGATGGGGTCGTTCTGTTCGCTACCGGCCAGGATGCTGGGGATCTGGCCCCCATCCCGCCTGGCGGCACGGACAAGGCCGCGGCCCTGCGGGTCGTTGGCCATTCCATGCGGGGGCTGGCCGACGACGGCGCCCTGATCTATTTCGAAGACCAACGCACCCCGCCCACGCCGGACATGCTGGGCCATGTGGTGGTGGTCGAGATCGATACCGACGAGGTGCTGGTCAAGCGTCTGCTTCGCGGCTCCCGCTCGGGTCTGTTCGATCTGGAGAGCGTGGCCGGCCCCACCCGTCAGGACGCCCGCCTGCGCTGGGCCGCCCACATCACCGCCATCATCCCCCCCTTTCAGGCTCGGCGCATCATCCAGTCGGCCATCTGAAGGCGACACTTCTGATTGCAGATATCTGTATATATTATACAGTTTTGGCATGCCGCAGTCCGCGATTGACCCTGAACTCCCCGCGATCTACGCCGCCCTCGACCATGCCGATGAGCAGGTCTGGCGCCACGGCCAGGCCAACCGCGCCTGGGGCGTCGCCTGGTCGGGCCTCACGCCCGAGCCGCCCCGTCGCCGCAGCCCCGACCAGGTCCGCCACCTCTCTGAGAGCCGTCTGGCCAGCGCCAACGCCTGGGCCCAGTCCCCCGAGGGCCTCCTGAAATCGGCGCTCAGCGATCTCCAGCGCGCCGCCCGCGCCCTCGACCAGCACGCCGAGTCCCTGCGGGAAGTCGCCTCCCGCGGCCTGGCCGACCAGACCTCGCTCACCGCCCGTCGTCGGCTGTCCCTGCTGTCTCACGAGGCCTGCGCCGCCCTTTGCGCCCTGCGCGCCGTCCGTAGCGCCCTGCCTTAGGCCGAGTCTATGCTGCCCCCGACGCGCCCGTCAGAGGCGCGAGATGCCTGGGAGCACGCCATGGACCTGCCGACCGCCACCTTCGACGTGGAGGCGCATGCCGCACGCATGACCACCGACGGCTACACCCGCCTGGATAACCTGCTGGATGAGGCGGCCCTGGCCCAGGTGCGCGACGCGCTGGCCCCGCACCTCGGCGGTCACCGCGGGCGCAACGCCTTCGAAGGCTTCGCCACCGAGCGGGTCTATACCCTGGTGGCCCGGGGCAAGGTGTTCGAGGACCTGACCGAAGACCCCCGCATCCTCGCCCTCCTCGATCGCTTCCTTCTGCCCGGCTATCTGCTGACCGCCAGCCAGGCCATCGCCATCCAGCCCGGCGAGGCCGCGCAAGGGGTCCACTATGACGACAGCTTCTACCGCCTGCCGCGCCCCCGCCCGCCGGTCAGCCTCAGCGTCATCGTGGCCATCGACCCCTTCACCGACCAGAACGGCGCCACCGACATCCTGCCGGGCAGTCATCTGTGGAGCGACGAGAAGGTGGCGGCCTTCAGCCAGGACCCCGACGCCGCCAGCCGCCTGGAGCCCGTGGTCATGCCGGCCGGTTCGGCCATCGTCTTCCAGGGCCATATGCTTCACCGGGGCGGCGCCAACCGCTCATCGGCTCGGCGCCTGGCCCTGACCAACCAGTATTGCCAGCCCTGGGCCCGCACCCAGGAGAACTACTTCCTCGGCGTCCCCCGCGAGCAGGTCCGCCAGATGACGCCCCGTCTCCAGGCCCTGCTGGGCTACGACATCTGGCCGCCCTTCATGGGCCATGTCACCGCCTCCCACCCGGCCAAGACCCTGGAGGACGGCTGGGTTCCGCCCGTCCTGCGCCCGACCTCGCCCGGCTGATTGTCGCCGCCCGAGCTCAGCGGGGAACGACTGCTGCCACGTCGCTGTCAGCAGTCACCGGTTATGTGGTGGCCATCAACAGGAGCCCAACCATGTCGGACCTCGTTTTCTACACCAACCCCATGTCGCGCGGCCGCATCATCCGTTGGATGCTCGAAGAGGTCGGCCAGCCCTATGAGACGAAGGTCCTGCGCTGGGAGACCGGAGATGCGAAGGCGGCCGACTATCTGGCCATCAATCCCATGGGGAAGGTGCCGGCCATCGTTCACGACGGGGTGGTGGTCACCGAATGCGCCGCCATCTGCGCCTACCTCGCCGACGCCTTCCCCGAGGCCGGGCTTGCGCCCCCCGCGCACAGCAAGCTCCGCGGACCCTATTATCGATGGCTGTTCTTCGGCGCCGGCCCGATCGAACAGGCCGTGGGCGCCAAGGCGGTGAGCTTCGAACCCACGACGGAACAGAGCCGCATGCTAGGCTTCGGCCACATCGAGGACGTGCTGGGCGCCATCGAGGGCGCGGTTAAGGATCGCGCCTATCTTGTGGGCGACGGCTTCACAGCCGCCGACCTCTATCTCGCCTCCCATTTATCCTGGGGGATGAACTTCGACACGATCGGGAAGCGCCCAGCGTTCGAAACCTATGTGGAGCGCCATCTCCAGCGCCCGGCCGCTCGACGCGCCGACGAGATCGACAATGCGCTCATTGCGGCGCAGCCGACCGCCTGACCCTCGCCTTGGAGCATGTTCCGTCCGCAGGATCGGAACATGCTCCGGCTGAGCCGCTAAGGCGCGACGCCCACCCCCGACAGAGCCCACCACCGCCCTTGACCTGAGGCGCCAGGGGTCTATCTAGGCGAATAGATAGTTCACTTACTTAACTAGATCGCCTCATGTCGCCTGAGTCCGCCCTCGACCCCGACCAGCTCGCCGAGCTTCTGCGCCCCGCCCTCCTGCGGGTGTCGCGCCGCCTGCGGCAGGAGGCCGCCAAGGCCGGCCTCTCGGCCCTCGACGTCCTGCTGCTGGTGGAGATCAAGCGCCAGCCCGGCGTCGGCGTCTCCGACCTGGCCGACGCCGAACAGATGTCGCGGCCAGCCATGAGCACCCACATCAAGCGCCTGGAGGCCGCCGGCTGGATCAGTCGGCTGAGCCACGCCTCCGATGGTCGCCGCTCAGGCCTGACCATCACGCCGGCCGGCATGGCCGCCCTGGCTGACGCCAGGCGACGGCGCAACGATTGGCTCGCCGCCCGGCTCAGCGTGCTGGGTCCCGACGCGCGACAGGCCCTGCACGCTGCTGCCGGTCCGCTCACAGCCCTGGTCGAGGCCCAGCCATGACCGAAGTCTCCGCCATCGACACCTCCGCCGACCCCGACAAGCCCGTCGTCGCCACTGCCGAGGAGCGCGCCGCAGCCCTGAGCCGCGGCTGGATCGTGCCCGCCGTCATCGGCTCGGCCCTGATGATGCAGACCTTGAACGCCACGGTGCTGTCCAACGCCCTGCCGGCCATGGCCCGCGACATGGGCGAGGATCCCCTGCGCCTGAACCTGGCCATCACCATGTACCTGCTGGCCGCGGCGGTCTTCCTGCCCATCAGCGGCTGGGCGGCCGACAAGTTCGGGGCCAAGCGGATCTTCGTCCTGGCCATGGCTCTCTACGCCCTGTCCTCGGCCCTCTGCGGATTCGCCGACTCCCTGATGGAGCTGGTCGGCGCCCGGCTTCTTCAGGGCGCCGCAGGCGCGATGATGGCGCCCGTCGGCCGCCTGGTCCTGCTGCGCACCACGCCCAAGAATGAGCTGGTCGGCGCCATGTCGGTCCTGACCATGCCGGCCCTGCTGGGTCCGGTGATCGGCCCGCCGGTGGGCGGCTTCATCGTCACCTTCTGGGACTGGCCCTGGATCTTCTTCATGAACCTGCCCATCGCCGCGGTGGGCCTGCTGCTGGTCCTGCGCTTCGTGCCCAATGTCGCCCTCCAGGACGCCAAGCGCCTGGACTGGAGGGGCATGCTGCTCACCGGCGTCGGCCTCGCCTGCGTGATTTTCGGCTTCGAGAACCTCGGCCGCGACATCCTCCCCGCCGCCGCCGTGGCCGGCCTGTTCTTCGGCGGTCTCGCCATGCTCTGGCTCTACGCCTGGCATGCCCGGCGGACCCCGCACGCCATACTGGACCTCTCCCTTTTCCGGCTGAACACCTTCCAGGCGGCCGTGATCGGCGGCGCCTTCATGCGTATCGCCATGGGGGCCACGCCCTTCATGCTGGCCATGCTGCTGCAAGTCGCCTTCGGCATGACCGCGCTTGCCGCGGGTCTGCTCACCTTCGTCGGCGCGGCCGGCGCCCTGATCATGAAGACCACCGCCCCGCCGATCCTGCGTCGCTTCGGCTTCCGCCGGGTGCTGATCGTCAACGCGGTGATCACCGGCGGCTTCTTCCTCGCCTACGCCCTCTTCCGACCTGACACCCCGCACTGGGTGATCATGCTGGTCCTGCTGGCCGGCGGCTTCTTCCGCTCCCTGCAGTTCACCAGCCTCAATGGCCTGGCCTATGCCGAGATCGAGCAGGACCGCATGAGCCGCGCCTCTACCATGTCCGCCATGGCCCAACAGTTGATCCAATCGGTGGGCATCGGCCTGGCCGCCACCCTGATCCACGCCTTCACCCAGATGGCCGGCGAGGACCAGATGACCGCGGCCACCATCTCGCCGGCCTTCCTGGTGATCGGCGCCATCACCTTCATTTCCCTGATCTTCTATGTCCGGCTGCCCCAGGATGCCGGCGACGAGATGAACAGCCGAAGCTGACGGCGAGCCTTGACGCCGCCCTTCCCCTGCCCCCTATGGCGGGGGAAGGAGCCTCCCCATGAAATCCGCCTTTGGGACCGCCGCCATCGCGGCCCTGGCGCTTTGCGCCTGCTCGCCTGCCAAAGAGCCCGCCGCCGCGCCGCCCACGCCCGCCGAGGCCCCGCCGCCGGCCCAGGTCACCCAGCCGGGCATCTCCTGGGGAACCGCATCCAATGGCGAAGGCATAGCCCTCCTCCTCAGCGACGCCGCCGGCGCGCCTATCCTGCGCCTGGGCTGCATCCGCAATCCTGCTGTCATGACCCTGGCCATCGAAGGCTTCACCCCGATCGGCAGCGAAGAACGCCTGACCGTCGGGCTGGACGACACCCTGTTCGTGTTCGTGGCCGACCCCACCGCCTCAGGCCCTGGCGTGCAGGCAGAGGCCGACATCTCGACAGACTTCCTCGATCGCCTCGAAGACGCCAAGGCGATCCGCGCGGTCTACGGAAACCAGGAGCTCGGACCGCACATGCCGCCGCCGGCCGGCATCGCCGCAGGCTTCGCCGCCGAGTGCCGCCGGGCGGTCAGCGTCTCCTAAACCAGGGCCAGCCTCAGCGCTTCATCACCTGGGCCAGCGCCGTGCAGGCGGCCGAGCCGATCGGCCCCTGCTCGTCATAGAGGAAGCACTCCCCCACCGCGACGCCGTCGCTGGCGCCGTGGTTGACCACCTCGAAACCGATCCACTCGGTGGCTGGCAGCCGGTGCAGATAGACCGTCACATCGCTGTTGATATAGGCCAGCCCCTTGTCGCCGGCGTTGGCGAAGGGGCTGGCGAAGTCGGCGGCCACCGCCACACGGGTGAAGGGCGTCAGGGGCTCGCCGCCCACCAGCTCGCGCACCTCGCTCATCCAGGTCCGCTTGACGCCAACCTCGCCGAAGTCGCCGGTGATCCGCCGCATGGCCCACATGCCGCCCATGCCCATGCGCTTGTCTTCCGGCGGCGGGATGTCGGCCGGCGCCGGCACGTTCCAGTTCCCCGGCGTCCAGACAGTCCCCTCGGGGTTCTCCGTCCGGCGCAGGAACTGGCAGCTCGCCCGACCCATGCTGACGCCGCCGCTGATGAACTCGGCGTCCACCACCTTGATGCGCCGGCCCTCGCGCACCACCCGGGTGGTCACTTCCACAGGTGAGAAGTCCGGCAGGCGGTACATGTCCACGGTCAGGCGCGCGGGGATGAAATCAGGCTCCCCATGCTCGGCCTCAAGCACATGGCCCAGCAGGCCGACGATCACCCGGCCATGCAGGGACTGGGGGTTCCACGGGCCGCGGCAGGCCGGCGTCGGCAGAAAGCGGCCATCCTGCCGCTGGAAGAAGGGGTCATTTGTCATCGCGGCGATCCATCCCGGATTCCCACCGTGGGGGCAAGGATTCAGCGCGGGATGTTGAGCTGATCGGTCTCCAGGCCTTGGAAAGTCGCCCATCCCGTCCCCAGCCCGGTCTTGGGGAGGCCCTCGGCGATGTCGTCCATGGGATTGGGATCGATCAGCCGCCCCTGGCGGTGCAGGTGGGCCTTGGCGATCATGTTGGCCGAGATCGGCGCGGTCAGGAACAGGAACAGGGTGATCAGCAACTCATGGGCCGAATAGCTCCCCTGGATCGCCGGAAAGAAGATCATCGAGGCCACCAGCAGCGAGCCGACCCCCAGGGTCGTCACCTTGGTGGGCCCATGCAGGCGGGTCATCAGGGACGGCATCCGCGCCAGGCCCCAGGAGCCCACCAGGGCGAAGACGCCGCCGAGCACCAGCAGGGCCGAGATCAGGATTTCGAAGGGGCCGGCGTCCATCATCGTCACTCCACGATATCGCCGCGCAGCAGGAACTTGCAGTAAGCCACCGTGCCCACGAAGCCCACCATGGCCAGCAGCAGGGCGGCCTCGAAATAGACCGCCGAGCCCTGCTGAATCTGCATTAGCACGATCAGGGCGATGGCGTTGATGGTCAGGGTGTCCAGCGCCAGGATCCGGTCGGCGGTGGTTGGCCCCCGGGCCAGGCGCCAGAAGTTCAGGGCCATGGCCAGCCCCACGCAGGAGATGGCGAACAGGACAGCGATCTCGATCATGCGAAGATCCTCTTCAGCCGCGCCTCATAGCGGCTCTTGATCCGGTCGACCTCGCCCGCGGGGTCGGCGGTGTCCAGGGCATGGACCAGCAGGGCTCGCCCACAGGACGAGACGTCACAGGACACTGTGCCCGGCGTCATGCTGATCGTCCCGGCCAGCATGGTGATCGCCTCAGGGCTGCGCAGGTCCAGCGGCACCACCAGCCATGCCGACCGCAGATCCTTCGACCGCTTGAACAGCACGATCATGGCGATCTGGAAGCTGGCGGTGATAATGTCCCAGACTACAAGGCCCAGATAGAACCAGGTCGGCGGACCAAAGCGCAACTTCGGCCGGTCGGGCCAGAACGGGCTGGTCAGGATCGGCACGACCACGCCGACCACGACTCCCAGCACCAGACCGCCCACCGTGAGGCCGTTGGCCAGCAGCATCCAGACGATGATCAGGGTGACGGTGAGCGCCGGGTGCGGCAGCAGCTTCTTGATCATGGCGCGCCCCTCGATGGCGCCAGGACGGCGTCAGGATAGGCCTGCAGGTCATAGAGCTGCGCAGCCGTCGCATTCAGATAATCCGTCACCGGCCCGCCGGCGATGGTCAGAACGGCCAGGGCCGCCAGCAGGGCCGCCACGATCGCCGCCGAGGCGCTGGGCGCCACGGGCTCGGCCGCCTTCACCTCGCCCTCGGTGGCCGCGCTCTTCCAGAAGATCGCGCTGCCGGCCCGCGCAAAGGCCAGCATGCTGATCACCGTCGTCCCCAGGATGCCGCCCCATACCCACCAGCCGCCGGGCGATGCCCGCACCGCGTCGAGGATCAGGAGCTTGCCTGGAAAGCCCGACAGGGGCGGCAGGCCAACCACGGCGATGGCCGCCAGGAAGAACAGGCCCGACAGAACGCCAGCCTGCGCGAACGGTGGGCTCGGGGCCAGGGTGTCCCCATAGTTTCCCCGTCGCGCGGCGATGACGTCCACCAGCAGGAAGAGGGCCGCTGCTGAGAAGGTCGAATGCGGCAGGTAGTAGAGCGCCGCCGCCGTCGACTCCGGCGTGAACATGGCCAGGGCGCAGAGCAGCGTGCCCATGGAGCCGATCACCGAATAGGCCGCCATCTTGCGCAGGTGACGGGCGCCCAGCACGCCGATGAACCCCAGCACCAGGGTCACCAGCGCCGCCGGGAGCAGCCATGGCGCGGGGGCCCAGGCCAGTTCGCCTGCGCCATCGCCGAAGGTGGTCGTGGTGAAACGCAGGATGCAGTAGGCGCCAACCTTGGTCATGATCGCAAACAGCGCCGCCGTCGGCGCCGAGGTCGAGGCGTAGGTCCGCGGCAGCCAGAAGTGCAGCGGCACAAGGGCCGCCTTCAGGCCGAACACCGCCACCATCAGGAGCCCGCCGGCCAGGATCAGGGCGTGGTCGCCGGCCGGAGCCTGGGCCACCCGCTCGCCCATATGGGCCATGTTGAGCGTGCCTGTGGCGCCGTACAGCAGGCCGACGGCCACCAGGAACAGGGTCGACCCCACCAGGTTGACCACGACGTACTGCACGCCCGCCTTCAGCCGCGCCGCCCCGCCCCCATGCAGCATCAGGCCATAGGAGGCGATCAGCAGCACCTCGAAGAAGACGAACAGGTTGAACAGGTCCCCGGTGAGGAACGCCCCGTTCAAGCCCAGCAGCTGGAACTGGAACAGCGGGTGGAAGTGCCAGCCCTTTCGGTCCAGCCCGCTCACCACCGCATAGGCCATCACCGCCAGGGCCAGCAGCGCCGTGGTCACCAGCATCATGGCCGACAGCCGGTCGAGCACGAGCACGATGCCAAAGGGCGCCATCCAGTCGCCCATGGCGTAGACATCGATCTGTCCGGTGGAGGCCTGTCCCAGCAGCAGGCCGCTCACGGCCAGCAGAACCAGGCAGGCGGTCAGGGACAGGGTCCGCGACGCTATGAGCCGATGCCGCAGGAACAGCAGCATCAACGGCGCCAGCAGGGCCGGTATCAGGATCGGCGCGACCATCCACGGGTTCACGGCGCCGCCTCCACGTCCCGTCGAACCGGAAGATCGGACGCAGGTCCCTCGGCGTCGGCGTCGATGTCGCCTGCCCCGTCCACCTGGTCGGTGCCGGCCTCGAGGAAGGTGCGTAGGGACAGCACCACCACCAGGGCGGTCATGCCGAACGAGATGACGATGGCGGTCAGCACCAGGGCCTGGGGCAGCGGGTCGGTATAGGCCGCCACATCCTTGCCGTAGATCGGCGGCTGGTTCACCACCAGCCGACCCGAGGCGAACAGGAAGACGTTGATGGCGTAGGACATGAAGGCCAGGCCCAGCACCACCGGGAAGGTTCGCCCGCGCAACACCAGATAGATGCCGGCCGCCGACAGCACGCCCACCGCCGAGGCCACCAGGAACTCGATGCTCATGCGCCCTCGCTTCCAGGAGTGGGCGCAGGCGGCCGGCTTGGATCGACGTCCATGGCGTACTCGCTGGGGGCCTCCTTCTCGGCCCGCCGCGCCACGCCCGACAGGTGGTGCAGGGCCAGCATCACCGCGCCGACCACCGTGAAGGCCACGCCGATGTCGAAGGCGAGCGCGCTGGACAGGCCCACATCGCCGATCAGCGGGATGGAGACATATTCATAGGCGCTCTTCAGGAAGGGCGCGCCAAGCGCCATGGCGACGAGCCCGGTCAGGGCGGCCACCGTCACCCCAAAGCCGATCAGGGCGTGGTGGTCGGCCGGCAGCCGGCGGTTCGACCAGGCATAGCCCGAGGCCATGTACTGCATCAGCAGGGCGATGGAGACCACCAGGCCGGCGATGAAGCCGCCGCCGGGCTCATTGTGGCCGCGCAGGAAGATGTAGAGGCCGACCACCGAGGCGAGCGGCAGCAGCAGCCGGGTGGCCACCACCAGCATCATCGGATGACGCTCGGGGCTGCGCCGCTGGTCCGGCTCCCAGTTGGCCAGCCGCTGGCCCGAGGCGCCGCGGTCGGCGGTCTCCAGCAGGGCGAAGATGGTCAGGGCCGCAATGCCCAGGACGATGATCTCGCCGAAGGTGTCGAAGCCGCGGAAGTCCACCAGGATCACATTGACCACATTGGTGCCGCCGCCGCCGGAATAGGAATTGGCCCAGTGGAACTCAGAGATCGACGGCGGCCCATCCCGGCGCAGCAGCGCCCAGGTGGCGCCGGCCATGCCCAGGCCGCCGAGGGTCGCCAGAACCCCGTCGCGGGTGCGGCGCGCCGGGCTGCTCTCCACCGGGGTCGTCTTGGGCATCAGGTTGAGCGCCAGCAGCAGCAGCAGGATGGTCACCACCTCCACCGAGATCTGGGTCAGGGCGAGATCCGGCGCCGACAGATAGACAAAGCCCAGAGAGACGATCGAGCCGATCACGCTGATGAAGATCAGCGCCAGATAGCGCTGCCGATGGCCCAGCACCACGGCGGCGGTTCCGCCGATCAGCAGCGCCCAGCCGATAATCGCCGCCCCGGGCGCGGCCAGCGTCGGGCGTAGCCCCTCCACATGGGGGGCGCTCAGGAAGCCGGCCGCCGCAGCCAGGATGGCGGCGCCCAGGATGATCGCGAGGTAGCGCTGCAGGGAGCCGTTGTGCAGCCCCTCGGTCGCATCGCGCGCGCCGCCTGCGCCGGCCGCCACCGTCCTGTCGAACAGGCTCTTGGCCTCCGGCAGGCCGACAGCCGTCCAGATCCGCGCGACATGCCGGTGCAGGGCCAACAGGATGGCGCCGCCGACGATCGCCGCCAGGCTCATGGCGAACGGAACATTGAAGCCGTGCCACAGGGCCAGGTGCTTCTCGCCGGCCGCGCCTCCGGTCACCGCGGCGGCCACGGCGTTGACCAGCGGCCCGGCCACCAGGGCTGGCGCCAGGCCGATGGCCACCGCCAGGATCACCAGCACGGCCGAGGGCGCCCACATGCCGAACGGCGCGTCATGAGGCTTGGCGGGATAGCTCTCGCGCTTAGGCCCGAAATAGACGCCGACCACATAGCGGAAGGCGTAGGCGGCCGAGAACAGGATGCCGACCATCACCATCGCCGGGATCAGCCAGGGCAGGCCGAAGGCCGAGCTGTGGACCGCCTCCTCCAGCATCATCTCCTTGGAAATGAAGCCGTTCAGCGGCGGGATCCCCGCCATGGCCGCCCCGGCCAGCACCGCCAGGGTCGCGGCGATGGGCATCAGGGTGACGAGGCCGCCCAGCTTGCGCAGGTCCCGGGTGCCGGCCTCGTGGTCGACGATGCCGGCGTTCATGAACAGGGCCGCCTTGAAGGTGGCGTGGTTGATGATGTGGAAGACGCCCGCCACCGCCGCGGCCGGCGTGCCGAGGCCAAACAGGAAGGTCAGCATGCCAAGGTGGCTGATGGTCGAATAGGCCAGCAGGCCTTTCAGGTCGTCCTTGAACAGGGCGACGACAGCGGCGAACACCATGGTCACCAGGCCAACCCCGCCCACCAGATAGAACCAGGCCTCCGTCCCCGACAGCGCCGGCCAAAGGCGGGCCAGCAGGAAGACGCCGGCCTTCACCATGGTCGCCGAGTGCAGATAGGCGCTGACCGGCGTTGGCGCGGCCATGGCGTGGGGCAGCCAGAAGTGGAACGGGAACTGGGCCGACTTGGTGAAGCAGCCGCCCAGGATCAGCAGCAGGGCCGGCAGGTACATGGGCGAGGCCTGGATGGCCGCGCCGCTCTGCAGGATGACGCTCAGATCATAGGAGCCGGCGATCTGGCCCAGGATCAGCAGGCCGCCGATCAGCGACAGCCCGCCCATTCCGGTGATCGTCAGGGCCATGCGGGCGCCCTGGCGTCCCTCCGGCAAATGGCGCCAGTAGCCGATCAGCAGGAAGGACGAGAGGCTGGTCAGCTCCCAGAAGATCAGCAGCAGCAGGATGTTGTCCGACAGGACGATGCCGACCATCGCCCCCTGGAACAGCAGCAGGAAGGCGAAGAAGCGCCCCATGGGATCGCTCTTGGCCAGATAGAACCGGGCATAGATGATCACCAGCAGGCCAATGCCCAGGATCATCCCGGCGAACATCAGGCCCAGCGCATCGAGGAAGAAGTTGAGGTTCAGGCCGAGCGTCGGGAACCAGGCGATCCTCGTGCTCACCACCTCCCCGGCCATCACCTGGGGGGCGAGGCTCAACAGCAGGACGAGGGCGCTCGCCGTCACGAGCCCTGTAGCCAGCGCACAGGCGTTGCGGCCAAGGCGGATGGTCAGCGCCGGCGCGAGCGCGCCGATGAACGGCAGTAGGGCGATCCACGCCAGGGTCAAAATGGCCCTCGAGCTGAAGTCGTCGGTAGGGGAAGGCGCTCATCAATAGCGGCGCCGCGCCGCAGCCCCAATGAAATTCGCGTTATTGCAGAGCTGTCGGCTCCGCCAGACGCCCCGCCTTAGCGGCGACGGAACTGCGGACGCTGGCCGCCGCCCATGCGCGGGCCTTCAGTCTTGTGGCGATAGGTGATGCGGCCCTTTTCCAGGTCGTAGGGCGTCATCTCCACCGTGACCCGGTCGCCGACCAGCGAACGGATGCGGTTCCGCTTCATGCGGCCGGCCGTATAGGCGAGAATGGTGTGTTCATTGTCCAGCTGCACCCGGAACCGGCCCTCGGGCAGCAGTTCGGTGATCACGCCTTCGAACTCGATGAACTCTTCTTTGGACATACGTATCGTCTCCTGCTGGCCGCCGACGCCCGGCGTGTCGGCCCCCAGGCCGCGCCCCGACCATCAGAAGGGGCTAGTTCAGGTCTGCGCCCCAAAGAGCGGCGCCATGCGGTCCAGACGCGCCAACGGCCCCGCTCTGCCCCGGCGAACCGATGCATCTGAGGGGCGCTTGTGAGGCGAGCTTCAATCGAACCGCGCAGATGAAAGACCTGGGTCGAGCGTCGCGCGACGAAATGTCGAGACCTGATAGGTAGGCTTACAGGGGCCAAATGTCCAGCCAGGACCGCTCCGCCTGCCCCCTGCCGGCGATTCTCCGCTAGAGAGGCGGCCATGGAACCCAACTATGATGTGGTCGTGGCCGGCGCCGGCGCAGCCGGCATGATGTGCGCGGCCCAGGCCGGCCAGCGCGGCCGCAAGGTGCTGATCCTCGACCACGCCAAGGCGCCGGGGGAAAAGATCCGCATCTCCGGCGGCGGCCGCTGCAACTTCACCAACATCAACACCACGCCGAACAACTTCCTGTCGGAGAATCCGCGCTTCTGCATCTCGGCCCTGCGGCGCTATCGGCCCAAGGACTTCATCGCCCTGGTGGACCGCTATGGAATCGCCCACCACGAGAAGACCCTGGGCCAGCTCTTCTGCGACGGCTCGGCGCGCCAGATCATCGACATGCTGCTTGCCGAGATGGCCAAGGGCGGGGTCGAGCTGCGCCTGCAGACCAAGATCGACGCCATCGCCCGCACCGAAACCGGCTTCGCCCTGACCGTTGGGGGCCAGACCATCACCTGCCAGAGCCTGGTCATCGCCACCGGCGGCAAGTCGATCCCGAAGATGGGGGCCACCGGCTTCGGCTATGAGGTGGCCCGGCAGTTCGGCCTGCGGGTCACCGAGACGCGCCCGGCTCTGGTCCCGCTGACCTTCGAGGCCTCGCTGCTGGAGCGCACCTCCCCCCTGGCTGGTGTCGCCGTCGAAGCGACCGTGGCCGCTGGCAAGACCCGGTTCAATGAGGCCCTGCTGTTCACCCACCGGGGCCTGAGCGGCCCGGCCATCCTCCAGGCCTCATCCTACTGGCGCGAAGGCCAGGAGATCGCCGTCGACCTGGCGCCGGGCCAGGACGTCTACGCCCACCTCCGCGCCGCCCGCACCAGCCGCGCCAAGGCCGCGCCCGCCACCATCCTGGCCGAACTCCTGCCCAAGCGCCTGGCCCAGTTCCTCACCGAAACCCACGCGCCGAGGGGCAATATGGCCGATCAGTCCGACAAGGTGCTGCGCCCCCTGGCCGAGGCGGTGAACGCCTGGCGGGTCAAGCCCGTCGGCTCCGAAGGCTACCGCACCGCCGAGGTCACCCTGGGCGGCGTCGACACCGCCGAACTCGACTCCCGCACCCTGGCCGCCAAGAACGTCCCCGGCCTCTACTTCATCGGCGAGGTCGTCGACGTCACCGGCTGGCTCGGCGGCTACAACTTCCAATGGGCCTGGGCCTCGGGCTGGAGCGCGGGGCAATCGGTTTAGGCCCTTCACAGGCTCAAGGCCGCAAGCCCTTGTGCAACGCCCGGAGCGAACGTCGTTAACCGGTTTCCGCGAGACGCGGGCCTAGGGAGCTTGGCGCCAGCAGGGAGCATCCTTGGAGAGCCTGGAGGCGGACATTTAGCTGGGATGGCCAGGGCAAGCAGTGAAGATCAGGACACGCCGCGAGCCCCCTAGCTAAGGCAGCAGTGGCTCCGCATACTTGAGCATGACCGAGCCAATCCCCCCCAAACCTCTAATCAGTCCCAGCGACATGCATGTCGTCGAGCGCGTGCTTAACATGAATACGGGCTACGTTCTTGACTTCAGCGACAAAACTTTTGATCAGTTTATCGCGCATGAGCTTGGGATTGACGCAACAGCACCGAGGTATTCCCTTGACGGAGGATCGAAGGCGAAGCGCCTGCGGCGGATTCTCCACTCTCTTGCCGCTGGGCAACAAGCTCAATTGCTACGCGCATTGCTTAAACATCGAGATAGCGCGGTGCGCAGCGACGCACCTGGCATCTTGGACGACGAGTGGCGGAAATCCTATGACGCGATTATTGGAGCTCTAGAGCAGCAGGTCACCGATGCAGACCAGACCTATGATGCGAGTGCGTGGACCGGTCGTAGGACAATTCGGGAGCAAGTCGCAATCGTTCGCGGCGTTGCACCAGTAGCCTTAAGAGAAATCGATTCTCTAGCCTCGATCATCGAAAGCAAGAGGTTCAACGATCCGGTTACAGCGGACGCCGTACAGTGCCTGCGTGAACTGCATGGGCAGCTCGGCGAACTCATCGCAGCCATCGATCGCGGGGCCATGACCCGTCAGGCAGTCGAAGCGATCGAGAAGAATCGCCAGAGGCTTACTAACTACATGGCGGAAGGCGCAAAATTGGCCGTCGTCGCGCCGACCATGACTTTCGGTGTCATGCACATTCTGGCTTGGATCACAGGAGTCCCGATCGATAGCACCATGGTGTCCACAGTCTTCGGTACGATCGTCGGTGCCGACGCGCTCAAGTCGTTCAACAAGAAATCCAGTCTCGCTCGATAGGAGCAGGTCTGGGCGAAGTGTCAGCGGCACACCGCTGCCTCGGCAGGCTGGGTAGCGCGCTCGGCAGCAGACCCACCAAAGGTCTTCTACGAGCCCACCCCGATCCGCCGCCGGCTCACAGCCTTACGGCTCACTCCCAAACCCCACCCGCGCCACCGCCTCCCACGGCCCTCCCAGATAGCGCCACACCAGCAGCCCCTCGGCGGTGATGTCGAAGGGTTCGAACTCCAGCTGCAGCCGCTCGCACAGGGTCCGCGCCTCGGCCGGGTCAGCCTTGTTCTGGATGGTGATGTGGGGACGGAAGGGGGCGCGGTCCTGGGGCGTCAGCCAGGGTCCGACGGCCTGCGCCAGTTCAGCGCGCATGGCTTCAAGTTCGGCCGAGGCGATTCGATAGGCCACCCCGCGGCCGATGAACCAGGGCCCACGCACCGCCAGGGTCATCGGCGCGCGGCGCGCGCAGGCCGCCTTCAGCGTCTCGGCGATGAAGGGCTCCTGGTCGCCCGGCAGGGCGTGGAACAGGGTCAGGTGCGCCGGAACCACATTGCGCGCCTTCGGAAAATGCGCCCGGCGCAGGTCGTCGAACCAGTCGAAACTCCCCTCATCCAGGGCCGCGGTGACGATCAGCGGCGGGTGCTCCATCATCCTTGTCTTCCCTCTTCCATGCCGCGTCGCCTCCCTATGCTCTAGCTTCCGGTATGCCCTGCCGGCCAGTTGACCTTTGGGTCAGGCTCGGGCTTGCTCAGCCGATAGAGACGCGCCGATCCATTTTAAGAGCGTGCTCGGGGAGGATTTGAAATTGGCCCAGAATTCATCGGGCGTCAGCGAGCGGCTGCCGTTCAAGACCAAGCTCGCCTTTGGGGTCGGCAGCGGCGCGGAGTCCATCGCGCTCTTCTCCGTCGGCTCCTACGCCATGCTCTACTATAATCAGGTTCTCGGCCTTGAGGCCCACCTGGCGGGCCTGGCCATCTCGGCCAGCCTGTTCCTGGACGGGATTTCCGACCCCCTGGTGGGGTCGCTGTCGGACCGCACCAAGTCGCGCTGGGGCCGGCGCCACGTCTACATGTTCTTCGCCCCCATCCCCATCGTCCTGTCCCTGTGGGCGGTGTTCAATCCGCCGGACGGCCTGGGGACCTGGGCGCTGTTCTCCTGGTTCGCCGTGACGGTGGTCATGCTGCGCCAGTCGATGACCTTCTATCATACGCCACACCTGGCCTTGGGCAGCGAGCTCAGTCGCGACTACACCGAACGCTCCAAGGTGATGTCCTACAACAGCTTCTTCACCTGGGCAGGCGCAGCGGCCACCACCTGGATTGCGCTGTCCTACTTCTTCCAGGCGACGCCGGAATATCCCCGTGGCCTGCTGAATCCGGAGCCCTACGGGCCGTTCTCGGTGATCATGGGGGGCATCGCGCTCGCCCTGCTGGCGGCCTCGGCCTGGTTCACCCGCGACCGCATCCCGCACCTGCCCAAGCCGCCGGAGAACCTGCCGAAATACAGCCCCTTCGAATTCTTCAAGGACATCGGCAAGGCGTTCAACAACATCAACTATGTCTGGCTGCTGGTGGCCTACTTCTTCCTCAGCATGATGATCGGCCTGCGCGGCGGCCTGCACCTCTATACCAACACCTACTATTGGCACCTCGGGTCGGAGCAGATCCGCTTTTTCGTCATCGGCTCCTTCGCCGGATACCTCTCGGCCTTCCTGTTCGCCGCCATGCTGCACGGTCGGTTCGACAAGAAGGCGACCATCATCGTCTCGGCCATCGTCTACGCCCTGGCCCCGTCGATCCCGATCCTGATGGGCTTCGCGGGCGCGCTGACGCCGCAGACGCCCAACCTGCTGGCCATCCTCATCGCCTTTTCGGTGCTCAGCTATGGGGCCGCCAGCGTCCTGTCGATCAGCATCATGTCGGCCCTGGCCGACATCGCCGACGAGAATGAGCTGAAATTCGGCCTGCGGCAGGAGGGCGTGCTCTACTCCACCCGCGCCCTTTTCGCCAAGGTCGACCAGGCCATCGGCGCGGCCCTGGCCGGCTTCGTCCTGACCCTCATCGCCTTCCCCACCAAGGCCAAGGTGGGCGAGGTCCCCGCCGAGGTGATCTGGAACCTGGCCCTCTGGGACGGGATCCTGGCCGGCGTCCCCGGCTTCATCGCCGTCTTCTTCTACGCCCGCTACAAGATCACCCGGGCGACCTACGAAGAGACCAAGGCCGCCCTGGCCGCACGCCGGGCCGAGACCCTGGCGCCCCAGGCGACGGCCGGATCTGCAGCGATCGACGTGCCCCAGCCGCTGGTTCCGCCGGTGGCTCCGCGCCCTGCCGAGTAGCCGGGCGCAGAAAAGGCCCCTGCCTTGCGGCGGGGGCCTTCTCCAACTTCAGTCAACTATGCCGGCTAGGCTTATTCGGCCGGCATCAGGACGGTGTCGATCACGTGGATCACGCCGTTGGACTGGTCGAGATCGGTGGCCGTCACCATGGCCGTGCCGCCGCGAGCGTCGGTCAGCTGAACGGCGCCATCCACCATCGTAGCGGTCAGCTCGTCGCCCTCGACCGTGGTCAGGGTGGCCGTTCCGCCGCCGGCTTCGATGGCGGCCATCAGGTCGGCGGCCATCATCTCACCGGCCACCACGTGATAGGTCAGGACCGAGGTCAGCATGTCCTTGGAGTCAGGCTGCATCAGCGTGTCGACCGTGCCGTCGGGGAGCTTGTCGAAGGCGGCGTTGGTCGGGGCGAAGACCGTATAGGGACCAGGACCCGACAGGGTCTCCACGAGGCCTGCGGTCTGGATGGCGGTCACCAGGGTGGTGTGGTCGGGCGAGGCCTGGGCGCCGGCGACGATGTTGGTCTCCATGGCGGCGGGCTCGGCGGTCGCCATCGGCGCGGCGTCCGGGGCGGGCTCTTCGGGCTGCGAACAGGCGGCCAGGGTGAAGGCCATGGCGATGGCGGAGGCGCCGGCGAGAATGCGGGTTTTCGGGTCGGTCATAGCTAGTCCCTCGTAGTCAGCGCGGCCGCGATCGGCGCGACGGCTAAGGTGGATACGCGTCAAGCCCCTTCACGGATGCGTCATCGCCACTTTCCTTGCGCCTCCGCCGTGGAGGCAAGCTGCGCCATTGCCAGGGAGGCCAGCGCCTTCTAGGGTCCGCCTCCTTCTCATCTTCATCACGGGCGAACGCCCATGCCACAGATCCTCGTCGAGGACCTGGCCAAGACCTATCGCGTCGCCGAACGCGATCCCGGCCTGCTGGGCGCGGTCAAGGGTCTGGTCCATCGTCGCCACCGCACGGTCGAGGCCCTGCGCGACGTCTCCTTTTCCCTGGAGGCGGGCGAACTGCTGGGCTTCATCGGCCCAAACGGCGCGGGCAAGTCCACCACCATCAAGATCCTCTCGGGCATCCTGAAGCCTGACGCCGGCGTGGTGCTGGTGAACGGCCGCGTGCCCTTCACCGACCGCATCGCCCATGTGTCGAGGATCGGCGTGGTGTTCGGCCAGCGCAGCCAGCTCTGGTGGGACCTGCCGGTCTCCGAGGGGTTCGACCTGCTGGCCGACATCTATCGCGTCGAACCCGCCCGCTACCGCGCCAACCGCGACGAGCTGGTCGCCCTGCTGCGCCTGGAGCGGGTGCTGGACCAGCCGGTGCGCCAGCTGTCGCTGGGCCAGCGGATGCGCGCCGAGATCGCCGCGGCCCTGCTGCATGAGCCCGACATCCTGTTCCTGGATGAGCCGACCATCGGCCTGGACGCCCCGTCCAAGCTCGCCGTCCGCGAGGTGGTCCGGCGGCTGAACCGCGAACGCGGCGTCACCGTCCTGCTCACCACCCACGACATGCACGACATCGAGGCGCTGGCGCAGCGGGTCATCGTCATCGGCCATGGTCAGGTCCTGGCCGACAGCCCCTTCGAGGCCCTGCGCGCCAATGTCCTGGCCGAGCGGCGTCTGGTCATCGACTTCGCCCACGACGCACCGGAGATCACCATGGCCGGCGTCGAGATCCGTAGCCGCCAGGGCCAGACCCTGGAACTCGCCTTCGATCCCGCCCAGACGCCGACGCCCAACCTGATCGGGGCCATCGCGGCAGCGCATGAGGTGGTCGATATCCATGTCGGCGAGCCGGCCATCGAAGAGGTCATCGCCCGCTTCTACGATCTGCATGGCGCGGGCGAGGCCTGAGTCCGCCCATGGACGCCGTCCGCCCCTACCTCGCCGCCTTCTCCAGCCGCTTCCTGCTGATGCTGCAATACCGCGCCGCGGCCATCGCCGGCTTCGCCACCCAGTGCTGGTGGGGCGGCATCAAGGTGATGATCTATGCGGCCTTCTTCGCCGCAGCGCCTGGCGCGGCAGCGGCCTCGCCCATGACCCTGGCTCAGGCGATCACCTATGTCTGGATGGCCCAGGCCCTTCTGGCCCTGACTCCGTGGGGCGCAGATCCCGACATAGCTCAGGCGGTCCGCACTGGCTCGGTGGCCTATGACCGCCTGAGGCCAGTGGACACCTACTGGCTCTGGTATGTGCGTGGCGGCGCCTGGATGGTCTCCCGCGCCGCGCCGCGGGCCGCGCTGATGCTGCTCGCCGCAGGTCTCGCCCTGCCGCTGCTGGGCCTTTCGGACTGGGCCTGGGGCTCGCCCCCCGACCTGGCAGCCGCGGCCTTCTTCACCGTCAGTCTGGCGCTGGCGGTCGCCCTGTCCTCGGCCATGCTGATGCTGGTCAACCTCGTGGTCGCCGCCACCCTGACGGACCGGGGAGCGGTGACGCTCTACAATCCCCTGCTCATCGTCTTCTCCGGCAACCTCCTGCCGCTGGCCCTCTATCCCGACTGGGCGCAGACCGCCCTGCTGATGCAACCCTTCGCCGGCATGCTGGATATTCCCCTGCGCCTCTATGTGGGCCAGCTCACCGGCGCATGGGCCTGGGCAGGCCTTGGCCTGCAGGTCTTCTGGACGCTGCTCCTGATCCTGGTCGGCCGCGCAGGCCTGACCCGCGTCATGGCCCGCCTCGAAGTCCAGGGCGGCTGAAGATGAACAGCCTCGCCCTGCTCAGCCGCTACTACGCCGCCTCCATGCGCGCCCAGATGCAGTACCCGGCCTCGGCCATCATGCTGGGGATCGGCGCCTTCCTGGTCACCATCATCGACATGCTGGCGGTCTGGGCCCTGTTCGACCGCTTCGGCCAGGTGCAGGGCTGGGGGCTCGGCGATATCGCCGTCTTCTATGGGGTGATCTCGGCGAGCTTCGCCATCACCGACTTCTTCACCCGGGGATTCGACATCTTCGGATCGGCCTTCGTCAAAACCGGCGCCTTCGACCGGGTGCTGTTGCGGCCACGCTCGCCCACGCTTCAGCTGATCGGCTACGAATTCCGCCTCAGCCGCTTCGGCCGGCTGGCCCAGGCCCTGCTGGTCCTCTTCGTCGGCGCCGCGGTGGTCGATCTCCAGTGGACGCCCGAGAAGGCGGTCCTGCTCGCCTGGACCATCGCCGGCGGCGTCGCCCTCTTTGCGGGTCTCATGGTCCTGCAGGCCAGCTTCGCCTTCTGGACCACCGAAAGCCTGGAGGTGTTCAACGTCCTGACCTATGGCGGCGTCCAGGCCGGCCAATTTCCGCTCAGCCTTTATGCGGGCTGGTTCCGGAACCTGTTGATCTTCATCGTGCCCATAGGCTGTGTCGCCTACTATCCCGTGCTGGCCTTGCTCGACCAGCCCGACCCCCTCGGCGCGCCGGGCTGGTGGCTACCGCTCGCGCCAGCCATGGGCTTCGTTTTCCTGACCGCATCCTTCCTCGCCTGGCGCGCCGGCATCGCCCGCTACACCTCGACGGGCAGCTGAGTCAGCGGCCCCTCCCCCTCGTCATTTCCGGCCCTGTGCCGGGAATTCCTCGCGACGCTCGCGCTCGCCCTCGACAGGGATGCTCGCCACAAGGGCGAGCATGACCGACGATCTGGAAGTCGACGGGCTGGCGAATATCGCCTCGACACGCTATATGACCACCTAGATAGTCAGGAGCTAACAATGAGCGCCGTGAGCCTCGCCGACGCAAAAGCCCATCTCAGCGAATTGGTGGATCGGGTGGAAAGCGGAGAGTCCATCGAGATCACCCGCCGCGGCAAGCGTGTCGCCCGCCTGACAACCACAGATCGTCCGCGGAAGGCGATCAGTCTGGCCGCACTCCAGGCTCTGACCCTAGCCACGCCCCCTCCCACCCAGGACGCCGCCGACCTCATCCGCGGCATGCGCGATGGCGAGCGCTATTGAGCGCCTATGTCGACACCTCGGTGATCATCGCGGCGCTGTCCAATGAGCCCGCGACGGCGCGGGCGCAGGCCTGGCTCACAGACCAGAGCCCCGGTGACCTGCTGATCAGCGACTGGACGGTGACCGAAGTCTCCTCAGCCCTGTCGATCAAGCTGCGGACGGGCCAGATCGACCTGAATCAGCGCGCAGCGTCTCTAGCTCTGTTCCGCCAACTGGTCGCCGAAAGCTTCATCCTGCTGCCCGTAACAAGCGCACAGTTCCAGACGGCCGCGCGGTTCGTGGACCAGCACCAGCTCGGCCTCCGCGCCGGCGACGCCCTTCATCTGGCCACAGCGTCCGACGCCGGCGCCGTTGTCCAGACCCTGGACCACCGCCTGGCCCGGGCCGGACCGGAGCTCGGCGTTCCCAGCGAGCTTCTGGCCTGAGCGCTGCCCCTCCCCTTCGTCATTCCCGGCCTTGTGCCGGGAATCCCTCGCGACGCTCGCGCCTGCCCTCGACAGGGATGCTCGCCACAAGGGCGAGCATGACGAAAAGGGGGGGTCTGCGTTCTACTCAGCCGCCATCAGCACCCGGCCGGCGGTGAACGAGGTCTTCTCGGCCAGGGACGCCTTGGCCGCCTCGTATTCCGCGGCGAGCTTGGCCACCAGTTCGCCGGCGCCCAGGATCTCCTCCACCGCGCCGATGCCCTGGCCGCAGCCCCAGATGTCCTTCCAGGCCTTGGCCTTGGTGTTGCCGCCCGAGCCGAAGTTCATCTTCGACGGATCGGCCTCAGGCAGGTTGTCGGGGTCGAGGCCTGCGGCCAGGATCGAGGGCCGCAGATAGTTGCCGTGCACCCCGGTGAAGAGGTTCGAATAGACGATGTCCTCGCCGCGGCTCTCGACGATCATGTCCTTGTAGCCCTGGGCGGCGTTGGCCTCCTTCGTCGCGATGAAGGCCGAGCCGATATAGGCCAGGTCCGCCCCCATGGCCTGGGCGCCCAGAATGGCCGCGCCATTGGCGATGGCGCCCGACAGGGCGATCGGCCCGTCGAACCAGGTCCGCAGTTCCTGGATCAGCGCAAACGGCGACAGAGCTCCGGCATGGCCGCCGGCCCCGGCCGCCACCGGGATCAGGCCGTCGGCGCCCTTTTCCACCGCCTTGCGGGCGAAGCGATCATTGATGATGTCGTGCATGACGATGCCGCCATAGGCGTGCACCGCCTGGTTCACATCCTCCCGCGCGCCCAGCGAGGTGATGATGATCGGAACCTTGTACTTGGCCGCCATCTCCACGTCGTGCTCCAGCCGGTCGTTGGTCTTGTGCACGATCTGGTTCACGGCGAAGGGCGCCGACGGCAGGTCGGGGTTCTTGGCGTCCCAGTCGGCCAACTCCTCAGTGATCTGAGCCAGCCACTCGTCCAGCTGGCTCGCCGGCCGAGCGTTCAGCGCCGGGAAAGAGCCGACGATGCCGGCCTTGCACTGGGCGATCACCAGCTCCGGGTTCGAGATGATGAACAGGGGCGAGGCGATGGCCGGCAGGCGCAGGCGGTCACGGAGGATGGGCGGCAGGGCCATGGGCGTTTCCTTTGTCGGCGGACGTTCTGATTTACGATGTAAGCGGAAACCCCGCTCCGGCGCAAGAAGCCTCGCATGTTCCCATGACCAGACCCCACGGCCTCGAAAATCCGCGTCCAGGCGCCGTGGCGGCGCCCTTGACGCTCCCCGCGCCCGCGGCTCATCACAGGGACGATGGTCCAGATCGCTCCCCCCGCCGTGGAATTTCCGCCGGCCAGCGCCGAAGACTGGCGCGCCCTCGTCCTCAAGACCTTGGGCGACAAGCCCCCAGAGAGTCTGACCACCACCACGGCCGAAGGCCTGACCATCGCCCCGCTCTACGGGCCGATGGACGCCCAGCCCGTGCCAACCCGGCCCTTCGATCCCGACCGCCCCTGGGACCTGCGCGGCGCGACCCGCCATCCGGACCCGGCCCGGGCCAATGCCGACATCCTGGCCGACCTCGAGGGCGGCGCGGCCTCGGTGCTGGTCGCCCTCGATCCTGAGGGCCAGGCCGGCTGCGCCGTTGGCTCGGCAGACGACATTGCCCAGGTCCTCGACGGCGTCATTCTCGAGCTGGCGCCGGTCGCCCTGGACTCAGGCTTTCTGGGGACCATCGCGTCGGACTGGCTGAGCAGCGCCGCCAAGGCCGCCCCGGCCGCCCAGCTCCTGTTCCATCTCGATCCGCTCAGCGCTTTCGCCGCCGCAGGCGAAAGCCCCGGCCCCATCGAGGCCCACATCTTCGCCGCGGCTGGCGCCGCCGCCCGCCACGCCCAGACCTATCCCCAGGCGCAGCTCTTTCTGGCCTCCGGCGCCGTGGTCCACGAGGCCGGCGGCGGCGAGGCTTGTGAGATCGCATTCGCTGCGGCCAGTGCGCTCGCCTACGCCAAGGCCATGGTCCGGGCCGGCATGAGCCTGGAACAGGCCTTCGCACGCATCACCCTGGGCCTCGCCGCCGAGGCCGACTACTTCCTGACCATCGCCAAGCTGCGCGCCGCCCGGCTGGTCTGGGCCCGGCTCGTCGGCGCCTGTGGGCTGGACGTTCCGGCGCGGATCGAGGCCCGGTCCTCCCGGCGCATGCTCACCCGCCGCGATCCCTGGACGAACATGCTGCGCCTGACCTCGGCCGGCTTCGGGGCCGCGGTCGGCGGGGCGGACGCCGTCGTGCTTGGCGCCTTCACCGACGCCATCGGCCTGCCCTCAGCCCTGGCCCGTCGCCAGAGCCGCAACACCCAGCTGGTCCTGATGGAGGAGGCCCATATCGGCCGCGTCGCCGATCCGGCCGCCGGCTCGGGCTATGTGGAGGCCCTGACCGACCAGCTCGCCCGCGCCGCCTGGTCGGCCTTTCAGGTCACCGAGGGGATGGGCGGCGTCGTTTCGGCCCTGACCGCTGGCCACATCGCCGCCGAGGTGGAGACCACCCGCGCCGCCCGCGCCGACCTCGGCCAGCCGGCCATTGTCGGCGTCACCGCCTTCCCGCCGGCCAAGGACGAGCCTGTCGAGATCGACACCCCGCCCGCCCGCAGCGTCGAGGCGCCCTCGCCCCGCCTCCCCGGCCCCGACGGCCGATGCCCGCCGCTCGCGCCGCTGCGCCTCTCCGAACCCTTCGAGACCGAGGCCGCCCGATGAGCGCCTTCCCCGACTATACCGAGGTTCCCTTCGACGCCGAGCGGCTCGCCCCGGCCGCCCTCAAGGCCGAGCCCTGGACCACCCCCGAGGGCGTCGCCGTGGCGGCCTCTTACGGACCGACCGACATCGAAGGTCTGAGCGGCCTGGACGGGTATCCTGGCCTCGCGCCCTTCCTGCGCGGCCCCTATCCGACCATGTACGCCACCAATCCGTGGACCATCCGCCAGTATGCGGGCTTCTCCACGGCCGAGGATTCCAACGCCTTCTACCGTCGCAACCTGGCGGCCGGTCAGAAGGGTCTCTCGGTGGCCTTCGACCTGGCCACCCACCGGGGCTACGACTCCGACCATCCGCGGGTGGCCGGCGATGTGGGCATGGCGGGCGTCGCCATCGACTCCATCCTCGACATGCGCACCCTGTTCGACGGCATTCCGCTGGGCGAGATGAGCGTGTCCATGACCATGAACGGCGCGGTCCTGCCGATCCTGGCGCTCTATATCGTGGCGGCCGAGGAACAGGGCGTGCCGCCGGCCAAGCTGTCGGGCACCATTCAGAACGACATCCTCAAGGAGTTCCTGGTCCGGAACACCTACATCTATCCGCCCGCGCCTTCGATGCGGATCATTTCAGACATCTTTTCATATACTTCCACGGAAATGCCGAGGTTCAACTCGATCTCCATTTCCGGCTATCACATCCAGGAAGCAGGCGCGACGCTGGACCTGGAGCTGGCCTATACCCTGGCTGACGGCATCGAATATGTCCGCGCCGGCGTGGCGGCAGGCATGAGCGTCGACAAGTTCGCCCCGCGCCTGTCCTTCTTCTGGAATGCGGGCATGAACGCCTTCATGGAGATCGCCAAGCAGCGGGCCGGCCGCCTGCTCTGGGCCGAGCTCATGCAGGCCGAGTTCGCCCCCAAGGACGCCCGCTCCCTCTCCCTGCGGGCCCACACCCAGACCAGCGGCTGGAGCCTGGCGGCCCAGGACGTCTACAACAATGTCGCCCGCACCTGCGTCGAGGCCATGGCCGCCACCGGCGGCCAGACCCAGAGCCTGCACACCAACTCCCTCGACGAAGCCCTTGCCCTGCCGACGGATTTCTCCGCCCGCATCGCGCGCAACACCCAGCTCTTCCTTCAGCTCGAAAGCGGCCAGACCCGGGTCATCGACCCCTGGGGCGGCTCCTATTACGTGGAGCGCCTGACCGCCGACCTCGCCGCCCGCGCCCGCACCCACATCGCCGAGGTCGAGGCCCTGGGCGGCATGGCCAAGGCCATCGAGGACGGCCTCCCCAAGCGCCGCATCGAGGAAGCCAGCGCCCGGACCCAGGCCCGCATCGATTCCGGCCGCCAGAGCGTGGTCGGCGTCAACCGCTACCGCTCGGCCGATCTGGACGAGATCCCGGTGCTCAAGGTCGACAACTCCGCCGTCCGACAGCGCCAGCTCGAAAAGCTCGCGCGCCTGAAGGCCGACCGCGACCCCGCCGCCGTCCAGGCCGCCCTCGATGCTCTCACCGCCGGCGCGGCCGGGACCGGCAACCTGCTGGCCCTGTCGGTCGACGCCGCCCGCGCCAAGGCCACGGTGGGCGAGATCAGCTACGCCCTGGAAAAGGTGTTCGACCGCCACAAGGCCAAGGCCGATGCGGTCAAGGGCGTCTATCTGCGCGAGGCCGGCGAGACCCCTGCGGCCCTGAAGGCCAAGGCCATGGTCGGCGCCTTCGCCTCCGCCGACGGCCGCAAGCCCCGGGTGCTGATCGCCAAGATGGGCCAGGACGGCCACGACCGCGGCCAGAAGGTGATCGCTTCGGGCTTCGCCGACCTCGGCTTCGAGGTGGAGATCGGCGACCTCTTCCAGACTCCGGCCGAGGCCGCGGCCCTGGCGGTGGAACGACAAGTCCACGTGGTGGGCGCAAGCTCGCTGGCCGCCGGCCACCTGACCCTGGTGCCCGAACTCAAAGCCGAACTCGCCCGCCTGGGCCGCCCCGATATCCTGGTGGTGGTCGGCGGCGTCATCCCGCCGGAGGACTTCGCCGCCCTGACCGACATGGGCGTCGCCGCCATCTTCCCGCCCGGCACGGTGGTGCCCGAATGCGCCATCGAGGTCCTGGACCGCCTCAACGAGGAACTCGGCTACGCCCAGCTGGACCCGGTTCGCACCTGACCGGTCAAAGCCCCGGCAGGCCGGCGGCGAGATCCAGCCCCCAGCGGGCGTCATAGGCGCGCCAGGCGAAGGTCACGGCCACCGCCCAGAGGACGCTAAACAGCGAGCCGACGAGGAAATACTCGGCGTTCAGCTTCTCCTCCAGGTCCTTGAACCGCGCCACGCTTTTCAGGGCGACCACGGCCACCAGGACCTCCCAAGACCCCAGCAGGAGCCCCACGGCGATGGTCAGGCGCTCCAGATCGCCGATCACCCGCCCGACCCTGGGCTCCTTCGCAGGCGGCGGGTCCGCGTCGGCGGCGATCCGAGCGGCGCTCAGGCCGCTCCACCGCAGGAGAAGCTTGCAAGCCAGGTTGCCGCCCCAGGTCAGCAGCAAGAGTGCGACCAGCGACGCGCCGAGACTATGGAGAATGGCTGCGCTCATGTGAGGCCCAGCGCCCGGTCGAGCCTGCCGGCCATGGCCTCAAGCGCCGCCCATTGGCGTTCATAGAGGTCGAACTGTCCGGCGCGCCGGATCTTGTAGAGGGTCTGCACCGACATCCCCAGCCGCTCAGCCAGCGGGGCGGCGGCCTCCGCCCTCAAGGCCAGCACCACCTCCCGCTGACGGGCGGTCCAGCCGACCTCGATCTCAGTCAGCCCCGCTCCCGCCGCTTCCATCAGGGCCTGGAGCTCCGGCTCGCCCCGCAGTTCGAAGCGATAGGCGTTGGCGTCGCGCTTGTCCGCTAGCCGCTGACGGCTGCCGGCCAGCCCGGGTCCCATCATGTTCCATGCCCTTGACCTGTTCACCGGCGTCTCCACCCGCACCGCGCCCACCACGAACCGGCAGCCAAGCCCAGCGATGAGAAGCTGCGCCCGCAGGTCGCGCACCACCCGCAGGCCGCCTTCCATGGTGGCGCAAAGTCCCTGGAACTCATCCCCCAGGGTGATGGTCAGGGGCGAGACGATCTCCCGCCGATGGGCGTCGTTGGCGCTTTGGACCGCGGCGTTGAAGCTCGCATGCAAGGTTTCGACGGACGCCGTATCCTCGCTCGACACGAGGTCGCCCATCACCACCGCGTGGGTGGCCCGCGGTAGCGTCTCCAGTAGGGGTTCGACGAGCGCGATCATGTTGTCACCCTATACAGGGATAACCCCTAATAGTATCCCAAAAAGGGGATAATTTCTCCGAATATCCCATTCTTAGGCTAACGCTGCCGTCGAACACGTGCCAATCCCACGGCCAGGGCGCAGCCGGCGGCGATGCCGGCGATCAGGTCGTGGGCAAGCGTCAGGGCGAGCGTCACCGCCATCACGGCTGCGCCTCCGCGGTTCTCCCGCACCAGATGGGCGATCTCGGCCTTCTCGACCATGTTCCAGGCCACCACCACCAGCAGGCCCGCCAGGGCGGCCAGCGGGATGTAGGCCGCCAGCGGCGCGGCGATCAGCATGAAGGCCAGCAGGTAGAGGCTGTGCAACATGCCCGAAACCGGCGTGCGGGCGCCGGCGCGGACATTGGTGGCGGTCCGCGCGATCGTCCCCGTCACCGGCATGCCGCCGAACAGGGCTGCGCCGGAGTTGGCGACCCCCTGGGCCACCAGCTCCATGTTGGAGCGGTGACGCCGCCCGCTCATCCCATCGGCCACCACCGCCGACAGCAGGCTCTCGATGGCGCCCAGCAGGGTGAAGGCGGCCGCCGCCGGCAGCACGGCCAGGACCTTGGCCGGAGACAGGTCCGGCAGGTGCGGCAGGGGCAGGCCGTTGGGCAGGCCGCCGAACTTCGAGCCGATGGTCTCCAGCGGCAGGCCAAGGACGGCGGCGGCCACTGCCGCCAGGCCGACGGCGATCAGCAGGGCGGGCCAGGCCGGCCGCCAGCGCCGCACCGCCAGGATGATCCCGATCACGGCGATGGCCACCACGGCCGCCGGCGGGTTGAGGCTCGGCAGGGCCTGGACCAGGGCCGCCACCTTGGGTCCGAACTGCGCCGGCTCGCCGCGAGCCAGGGTCAATCCCAGCAGGTCGTGCATCTGGCTGGCCAGGATGATCACGGCGATGCCGGCGGTGAAGCCCACCGTCACCGCCGGCGGGATCAGCCGGATCAGGCCCCCCAGGCGCAGCAGCCCGCCGGCCGCCAGCATCAGCCCCGACAGGAAGGTCGCCAGGACCAGCCCCTCGATCCCGTGCAGATGAACGGTGCTGGCCACCAGGACGATGAACGCCCCGGCCGGCCCGCCGATCTGGAACCGGCTGCCCCCCAGCATCGAGACCAGGAAGCCGCCAATGATGGCCGTATAGAGCCCCCGCTCCGGCCCTACGCCCGAGGCGATGGCGATGGCCATGGACAGCGGCAGGGCGACGATGGCCACGGTCAGGCCGGCCACGGCGTCGGCCCGCAGGTCGCCCAGCCCATAGCCCGCCCGCAACAGGGTGGCGAGCTTAGGCACATAGAGATTCGAAGCCTTGGCGGCGTCGGTCATGGGGGTCTGCTGGCCGATGGGACCGCCATGATCATCCCACACGTCGCCCCTGTCGATGACCTGCCGCAAAGCCGCCGATCAGACTTGATGTCAGATCTTTACGCCTCGACGACCGGCTCGCGCCTTGCGCTTGCGGTCCCAGCTCTCGGGCAGGGCCGAGGGGCCGTGGCGGGCCTCGATATCCTTCTGCAGCGCCTTGGCCGCCATCAGATGGCCCGGGAACAGGGTGTCCACAGTCCAGCCGACCACGGGCACTGTCGATGATGCGGAGTCGACCGCCAGATAGGTCAGCATCTTGCCCAGGGTCATGAACGATACGCCGCCACGGAATCCAGCCGCCACCAGCATCGCGCCGGCGCCGACGCTATAGACCGTACCGGCCACCGGCACCCAGGCGAGGATGCCGTCGAGGCCAAGCCCGAAGGGGCCAACCCCCACCAACTGGTCGGAGAGCCGCTTGATACGCTCTGCCGCCCGCCAGGCGTGGTGGGCTTTCTCCTGGGTCGTGGCCATGGGTTCCTAACGCTGAAGGTTGGCGGAAAGCTCCGCCCCGCAGAACGAAAGCCTGGGTTCGCCTCTAGCCCAGAAAGACCACGCGGCGCCGTTCCTTGCCATCCTTGATGCGGGCCAGGATCTCCCGGTACTCGGGCGTGTTGACCACATCCTTGCGGGCGCCCTCGAAATAGATGGTCTCTTCCATGTGCTTCAGCATCAGGTCCGCCGCCCACTTGTGGCCTGAGAACAGCATATCGGCCAGCTTGCCCAGGCCGCCCGGCACGGGCGCGATGCCAATGGCCAGGTCGGCGAGCAGCACCATGGTCGCCTCCAGCAACACCATGGGCGCACAGCGCCCGCGCACCCCATCGCCCAGCAGCACGACCCCCGCCCCGAAGCTGTAGAGCCCGCCGGCCCACGGAATCCAGGTGAGCAGGCCATCCAGACCCACCCCCACCGGACCGATCTTGATGACGTTGTCCGAGAGCCGTTTGGTGCGCTCGATGCTGGCGCGGACATTGTGCAGATCGATGTGCGATCGGGCGAAGAACATGCGCGCGCCTCCGGCAAGCGGCGCCAGTCTGGACCAAACAAGCGCTGCCTTGAAGACATGGACCGGCTTTTCACCCAATCATAGACCCATGTTCGACTACGGCTCGCCCGCTGCGCGATTCCACATCGCAACAGGCGCCCTCAGGCCCTAGAAAGTGAGATCATGGCGCGCGCTCAAGACATTCTCATCGTCACCACCGACTTCATCGAAGGCCGCCCGGCGCGCCAGCATATGGGCATGGTCTCGGCCCAGGCGATCCTGGGCGCCAATGTGGTGCTCGATCTGATGGCGGCGATCCGCGACTTCTTCGGCGGCAGGTCCAAGGGCTATGAGCGGGTGCTGGCCCGCGCCCGCGAGGACGCCCTGGCCGCCCTGGCCAAGGAGGCCGAGGCCATGGGCGCGAACGCCGTGCTCGGCGTCGACCTCGACTATCACGCCATCGGCCCCAACGGTCAGATGCTGATGGTGGCCGTCAACGGCTCGGCGGTGGTGATCTAGGCGCCGGCCAGCACGATCTGCTGTGCGCTGGCCTCGGCGATCAGACGGTCCTGGGCCTGCGTGAAGCTCGCCCGGACGGTAATCATCTGGCGGGTGGCGGCGATAACACGGGCGTGGATTTCGACCGGCGCATTGCGGCCGATCCTCATGAAGCTCACCTGGAGCTGCGTCGTGCGATACTGCCGGTCGCCAGGGATCACCGTCATGGTCGCAAAGGCCAGGGCCTGATCGGCCAGGGCGGCGATATAGCCTCCGAACAGCGCGCCGTCGGCGGTGTCCAGGCTGGGATGCGGGCTCCAGGTCTTGCGCACCCACCCCTCCCCCCAGGCGTCCAGCCGACCGAGTCGAAGCTGTTCGACGATCGGCGGCAGGTCCCCTTCGCCCGAACGGATCGCCTCAAGTCGTTCGATGGCCCATGTCATTCAGCGCCCTTTCCAGGTGGAACACCGCTAGGCTAGCCAGACCGCGGCTGGCCCCCTACTCGCGTTCACGCGGCCGGACTTCCATGACAGAGCAAATCCCCAAGTGACGGACGACACACGGAAAACGCCCCGCCAGAAGCGCGCCGCCGAGACCGTGGCCGTCATCCTGGAGGCGACGGCTCAGCTTTTGGAGCGTGACGGGCTTGAAGGCTTCACCACCAACGCCGTGGCCGAGCGCGCCGGGGTGAGCATCGGCGCGATCTATCGCTACTTCCCCAACAAGCGCGCCCTGATGCACGCCCTGGCGGAACGAGAAAGCGCTCTGCATGGGGAGGAGATGCAGCGCCTGCTCCAGGCGAACGGCTCAGGCCTGGCGCCCGACCGCGCCCTGGTCCGCGCCTTCATCGGCGCCTTCAAGGGCCGCACCCGCGCCCGGCGCATCGCCATGGGTGTCTGGTTCGAAATGACGCCCGCCGAGGCCCTCGCGCGCCGGCTCGACGCCTTTACGCAGATCCTGAACCAGACCCACGAGACGATCGAGCCCATCAACGCCTTCGTGCTCACCCGCGCCATCCACGGCGCCCTGCGCTCGGCGGTGCTGGAAGGGGTCGATTTCTTCCACGATCAAATCTTCGAGGACGAACTGGTCACCCTGTCGCGGGCCTATCTCGCCCAGGTTCGCGCCCGCGCCGCCGGTCAGGACAAGGCCTGACTGCGCCGAGGCCTCACATCATATCGCCGGCGGCGGCGTCGAGTAGCAGGAAGACCCGGCCGGCGTCGGAGGCCAGCAGGGTGGCGACCATGAAGCCTTCGTGGTCGCGGGCCACCGCCTCATCCAACATGCCGCGATAGCGGCGCACATAGTCGCTGGCCTCGCCCTTGAGGGCGTCGTCGGTGAACAGGCGTCGGGTCAGGCGCCGCGTGGCCGCAGGCGCCAGGCGTCGGACCACTTGGCGAGCGCCCTCGGCGTCGCCAGTCTGGACCGCAGCGCCGATCTCCTCGATCCGGGTGCGCGGCAGCAGGGCCGATGGGTCGATGCCCATATCGACGATGTCGGCCAGCAACTGAGCCTCGCGGCGCTCGTCCGAGGGCCTCGGCGGCGGCTCGTCGATCGCCGCCAGCAGGTCCTTCCAGGTCAGGCCATCCCCATCGTCGCCTTCGGCCTGGGGCGCGGGCGGTCCGCCGGCCGACTCGAACAGGCTGGAGAACTCCTCGTCCGTCGCCGTCGGCGTCAGGCGCAGGCGGGGCCGCAGGCCCGCCTCCTCGGCGGTCTGGCGGCGAGGCTCGCGCTCAGAACCGCGCGAGGTCCGCGGCGCCGGCTCGTTGAGCTCAAGCGGGTCTTCGATCCGGCCGGACGGGGCTTCGACGGCGGGCGGCCGCGGACGGGCCTCGCGGGCCGGCGGGCGGCGCTCGCGCACCGGCGGCAGTCCAGACCCCAACCCCGATCCCAGACCCGAGTTCAGGCCGGCGCTGGCGCTGCTGGCCACCGAGCCCATGAGGCGCACGGCTTCGCTCAGCATTTCGTAGTTGCGGCTGACCCGCTCCTGGAAGGCCGCGTCGATGGCCTGGGTTTCCTCGGCGGTCCGGCGGGCCTGATCCATCAGATCCTCGATGCTCTCGCCCACCGCCTCGCGGACATCCTGCGCCTGGCGTCGGGCGCTGGCCGGGATGTCGGCGGCCCGGGCGTCGAGATCGGCCATCAGGGCCTGCAGTTCGTTCAGGGTCTGGCGGGCGGCGGCCGCGCCGGCCTCCAGCTTGCGCGCCGTCTGGGCGCCGGCCTCTTCCACCAGGCTCGCAGACTGCTCGATCAGAGAGCGCGCCTCTTCCAGCCGGCCCTCGAACACCTGATCGGCCTTCTGGCCGGCGGCGAAGGCGGCCTCGGACAGCTGGTCGACCTGCTGGCGGGCGGCCTCGGCGTGACGAGCGGCGGCCAGGCGGGTTTCCTCGGCGGCGTCCGACAGGGCCGCGATCGCCTGGCGGGTCTGGGCCTCAAGCTGCGCCCGCTCCCCCGAGGCCGTCTCCGAGAGGCTCTTCCAGGACTGGCGGATGCTTTCGCCAAAGGCGTCGCGCTCGCCCTGGGCGGCGTCGGCCAGATCGCCGAACTGATCGGCCGCCTGGGCCACCAGTTCGCGCAGCATCTGGGCGCCCTTGATGGCCCGATCGCCCATCTCCACGGCCGACAGCCGGGCCTCCGACAGATATTCGGCCAGCTTGGCGGTGTGGGTTTCGGCCTCGGCGGCGAAGGATTCCTGATCGGCGCGCAGGCCGTGGGCCACGGCCACCAGGGCCGCGCGCTGCTCCGAGAGGCCCACCTCGGCCGCGCCCACCTGATCGGCGACCCCAGCGCCGGCGCTTTCCAGGCGGGCGATGTGACGGGTCAGGTCTTCGCCGACGATGCGGGCGACATCGCTGGTCTCCCCCGCCGCGGCGGCCAGGTCGGCGGCCCGGGCGGCCAGCGAGGCTTCGGCTTCACGCAGCTGGGTCTCGGCCAGGTCGGACGCCTCGGCGACCATGCGCGCCTGGCTGGTGATGGCGTCCATGACGGCGGTGGACTGCGCATCGAGCCGGCCGGCCAGGGTGGTCATTTCCGAACGCTCATGGGACAGGGCTCGCGTCAGGTTTTCCGCCGTGCGGGCCGAGGCCTGGGCCGCATTGACCAGCTGCTCGGTCTCCGCCGCCAGGGCCGCGCGCAGGGCTGAAAGCGTCTCGCGGGCGTCATGGGCGGCTTCGCCGGCGCGGACGATTTCCTCGCGCACATTCTGCACCACCTCGCCGGCCCGACCGGCCGCGACCATGGCCGGGGAGACCAGCTCGTCAGCCAGGCGCTGGGTGCGGCGGGCCTCGAGGGCCAGCTTCTGACCCTGGCGAAGGGCATAGGCCACGACCCAGACCAGCACCGCCGGCGCCAGGGCCAGCAGGGCGAAGACCGCCAGGGCGAAGACGTCGTTCTGGAAGGGCACCACATCCCCGCGATAGCCCCAGGCATAGGCGATCGGCGCCAGCGACCAGAGCGCGGAGATCGCCGCGGCCCCGGCATAGATCGGCCAGGCGGGCGGCATCTCGCCCGAACTGGCTTCAGGGCTCCGGGGGGCCGTCAGGGCGCCGCCGTCGGCGCGGGCGGGACTGCGGGCGCCGGATCTGGTCAGGTCGCCGCCCGGCGCCGCCTCGGCCAGGCGGAAAGGTTCTTCGGTGGAGGCGTCCCGTGGTCCGGGCGCCGCAGGCTCGAACAGCTCCGCGTCGGCCGCACCGCCCCCAGCCTCGGGGGTTGAGCCGTCATAGGCCTGGGCGCCGAAGGACTGAGCGCTCGAAACCGGCGCGTCCTGATAGGCTGGAGCTTCAGGCCCGCCATGGCCCGCCTCGGAGTCGGTCTCTTCGGGCGCGGCGGTGAGATCGAGGTCGTGGTCGGGGCCAGCCTCAGGGGCGTCGGACTCCGGGCGCTCTGCCGGATCCGGCTCGGTGAGGCTTTGGAAATCCAGCGGTTGATGACGCCGGTTCTTGATCTTCATCTGCGGCCCGTTACTGGCGGCCAACACGCCCCGCGCGCGTCGGGCGCTCGTCAGCTGGCCCGCGCGCCCCAAGTCCCAAGGATTATCTTTGATCGGCCCGCACGCAAAGCGCCATGCGGCCAATTTGCGCCGTCGCCGGCATATTTCCGGCCTTGTGGGCGGCCCTACGCGGCGCTGATGGCGCTCGCGCCGTGATGGCAGGGCTCCTCCGTCGCCCGTGCGGCGACAGGCCCAGCCTTCAACGGAATCCCCAAGGGGGTGGAGATCGGGGTGTTCACAGAACGGGTCGGCGTCGAGCGCGCCACCTTGCGGGCGGCGGCCACGGGGCGCTCGGGCTGGTGGGGTTCGATGGTCACCCCGAAGTGCGAATAGGCCACGGCCGAGGAATGCACGACCACCGCGGCGACAAGTTCGGTCAAGGTTTGCATCGGATCTCTCCCGTCACCGATACGAGTCTGCGAACGGGGTTATCGGCGAAGCTCGACCGACGGGCAACAGGGCGTCACATGAAGTTTCGTTCATGTGACGCCCGTGGCTCATCAGCCCTCAGTAGCGGCGGCAGACCAGGTCGCGCAGGACGCTGGAAGGCCCCGTATAGCGCCCCTCGCCATCGATGGCCTGCTGGGCCCGCTGGCTGGAGTCGTAATAGGCCGAAGAGCCCAGCCCCTGGGACCGGCAGAAGGCGTTGGCCGAAGAGGACCCAGCCGCGATGTCGTAGCCTTCCATCGTCGGATACGGGAAGAACACGCTGCGCGTGCCCTCATAGGGCCGGTACTGGCCCGGCCCGCTCCAAGAACCGCCGGGCCGCCAGGAATTGCCGCCGCTTGGGGGCCTGTGGCCGCCGCCGCCGCCCGCATAGCCCTGCAGCGACGTGATCCGCTCGGCCATGCCCAGGCGGTTCAGATCCGGAACGTCGCCGTTCACATCCTGGCACCGGCCGCGAAAGTCAGAATCCTCGCAGATGCGCCAGCGCCCCTGGAAGCGGGCGCTGAGCGCCTTGTCGTTCCAATCCCGCGGCAGGTTGGTGGCCAGCCCATAGATGGTCGTCTGACGTCCCTGGAAATTCGGTTGATCGAATAGGATGGCCGAAGGCTGACGCCCTGCGCCGCCGCCATGGGGTTGGGCCAGGGCCACGCCCGCGGCCACGCCCAGGGTGGCGATCGCCGCCACCGTCGCCAGTATCGTCTTCATAGTGCGTCTTCCCCTGTCGTCCCTCAAGCTTGAGCCTAGACTGGCGGGGGCGAGGGTGAAAGCCGGTTAAGGCGCCGCCGAAAACAGGTCCGGCGCAGGCGCGCGAAAGCTCGCGCCCTCATGGCGCAGGAGCCACTGCTTGCGGTCCAGGCCGCCGCCGTAGCCGGTCAGGGCGCCGCTCGCCCCGATCACCCTGTGACAGGGCGCCACCAGGCCCACGGGATTGGAGCCGTTGGCCAGGCCCACGGCGCGCACGGCCTTGGGCGCCCCCACATGGGCGGCGAGTTGGCCATAGGACCAGGTCTGGCCGGCAGGAATCTCACAGAGCGCCCGCCAGACCGCCTGCTGGAACGCCGTTCCCCCCGTCGCCCACGGCACCTTGGCCAAGGCGTCGGTCTCGCCGTGGAAATAGGCCGCGAACGGGCCGGCCAGAGCCGGCGGCGGCGACGCCTCGGCCACCCCGGCGGCGGCGGCGGGACCGTAGTGGCGGGTGAGCAGGCGGACCATGCGGGCCTCGTGGCTCTCCCAGTCGAAGGCCCGCAGCACGCCCTCGCCGTCAAAGACGATCCGGGCCGGGCCGAGCGGTGTGGGGATATCGGCTTGGAACAGGCGGTCAGGCGGCGTTCTGGTCATGACGAGGCTCATTTCGAATGGGCTTGAGCTTCGCAGGGGTCATCCCCTCCGAGGCCCAGAGATGCAGGGCGGCATAGGCCCGCCAGGGCCGCCAGGCCTCGGCGCGTGCGGCCAGTTGCGGGGCGGTGGGACGCACGCCGTCCGGGCCGGTCAGGGCGCGCATCAGGCCGATGTCCCCGTGGGGGAAGGCGTCAGGCTCCCGCATCTGGCGAAGGGCGATGTACTGCGCCGTCCACTCCCCGATCCCCGGCAGCGCCTTCAGCCGCGCCACGGCGTCCTCCAGCGTCCCGCGCGGGGCGAACAGTTGCGGATCGGCTGCCGCGGCGGCGGCGAGCGCCACCAGGGCCCGCGCCCGAGCCTGTGGCATGGGCAGGCCGGCTGGGTCGATCATCCCCAGCGCCTCGGCGGTCGGAAACAGGTGGGTCAGGCCCGGCGAGGCCAGCCGCCCAGGCAGGGCCTCCCCATAGGCGGCGGCCAACCGGCCGGCGATGCTGCGGGCGCCGACCACGGTGATCTGCTGGCCAAGCACCGCGCGCACCGCCAGCTCGAAGCCGTCCCAGGCGCCGGGCGCCCGCAGTCCCGGACGTTGCGCCACCAGCGGCGCGAGCGCCGGATCGCGCGACAGGTGGGCGTTCACCAGGGCCGGGTCGGCGCCCAGGTCGAACACCCGGCGCACCCGGGCGATGACCTGCGGCAGCACCTGCAGTCTTGGGAATTGGGCGCGAACCTCCAGGGTCTCGCCGGCCCCCGGCGCGACGCTCACCCGCCCCACATCCGCGCCGATGCGCAGGCTCCGCTCGTAGCGCCCATCTACAACCTGCTCGACACCCGGAACGGCGCGCAGCGCCAGGAAGTCCAGCATGGCGGCCCAGTCATAGGGCGCCCGATAGGCCAGTCGCAGGGTGACAATCCCGCCGTCCGCCCCGCTGACCTCCGTCCGTCGGGCGCGGCGCAGATTCCCAGGCGGTCTGGCGAACAGTTGCTGGAAGGTCTCGTTGAACCGCCGCACGCTGCCAAAGCCCGCCGCCAGCGCCACCTCGCCCATGGGCAAAGCCGTGTCGTGGATCAGTTGCTTGGCCAGCAGCACCCGCCGCGTCTGGGCTACCGCCACGGGGGAGGCGCCCAGGTGTGTCTTGAACAGCCGGCGCAGTTGGCGTCCGCCGACGCCGAGACGGTCCCCCAGGGCCTCCACATCGCCCTCGTCCAGGGCGCCGTCCTCGATCAAGGCCAGGGCGCGGGCCACCGTGTTGGACGCGCCCCGCCAGGCGCCAAGGTCCGGCGAGGTTTCGGGCCGGCAGCGCAGGCAGGGCCGGAAGCCCGCCTCCTGGGCGGCGGCGGCGGACGGGTAGAAGCTCACATTGCGCCGTAGCGGCGTACGCGCCGGGCAGATCGGCCGGCAATAGACCCCGGTCGAGCGCACGCCGACGAAGATCTTCCCGTCCAGGCGGGCGTCACGCATCGAAAAGGCGCGGTAGCAGGCGTCGTCATCCAGATCCATGACGGCGACCATCGCGCCGACGCGCCCCCCTGTCTCGCGGTTTTCGGACATCGAGTCAGGCCCGATAGCGGTTTCCGGACCTCGTCTTCCCTGGCCGCGCTCCCCCGGGCGAAGAAATCTCGAATTTTTTCAACCTTTGTTAGGTGCGCCGCAGCAAAGTGCGGGTCTGTGAGTTGGAGCAGCTGGGTATGGACATCGTCGCCCGCAATAACGTGACCTTTCGCGGCCAGGGTCCCGCCACCATCCTGTTCGCCCACGGTTTTGGCTGCGACCAGAACATGTGGCGCCATGTGGCCTACGCCTTTGACAAGCAGGGCGTCGTCGGCCTGTTCGACCATGTGGGCGCGGGTCTTTCAGACGCGAGCGCCTACGACTCCCAGAAATATAGCTCCCTGCATGGTTACGCCGCCGACGTGATCGAGATCTGCGACAGCCAGGGCCTGAAGGACGTCATCTTCGTCGGCCATTCGGTCAGCGCCACCATCGGCGTCCTGGCCGCCGTGGCCCGTCCGGACCTGTTTTCGGCCCTCGTCCTCGTTTGCCCCTCGCCGCGCTACGCCAATACCGACACCTATGTGGGCGGGTTTGATGAGGCCGATATCGACGAACTCCTGGACCTGATGGACAAGAACCATCTGGACTGGTCGGCCCTGATGGCGCCCATGGTCATCGGCAAGGAGAATGGCCCAGCCCTGCAGGATGAGTGGCGCGACAGCGTCTGCCGGGCAGATCCCGAAATCGCCAAGGCTTTCGCCGACGTCACCTTCCGCTCTGACCACCGGGCCGACTATCGGAAGGTGACCATGCCGACCCTGCTGATCGAGTGCAGCGACGACGCCTTGGCGCCCGCCGAGGTAGGCGCCTATGTCCAGGCGGCGATCATCGGCAGCCAGCGCCGCATTCTGAACGCCAGCGGTCACTGCCCTCACATGAGCGCGCCGGCCGAGGTGATCGACGCCATCAAGGCCTTTGTCGCCGAACAAGGCGGACGTCAGGCCGCCTGAATTGGTGACACGCTCCATCCCCGTCGCCGATGCTGGCGACCTCTTCGATCTCGTGCCTTGCGGTCTGCTCCACCTCAGCGCCGATTTCGAGATCCTGTCGGCCAACGCCTATTTCCTCGACCTGATCGGCGCGAGCCGGGCCGACCTGGACAGCGGGATAAAGCTCCATCGCCTGCTCAGCGTCGCCGGCCGCATCTTCCTGCAGACCCGCCTGCAGCAGGAGTTGGCCCTGGCCGGCCGCCTCGAGGAACTGGCCCTTGACATCGTCCGCGCCGACGGCGTCCGGGTGCCGGTCATGCTCAACGCTGTTCAACCGTCGGATGCCGACGGTCAGCCCGGCGACATCCGCATCGCCCTGTGGCGGGCGGTCAGCAAGCGCGCCTATGAAGCCGAAGTCCCCAAGGCCCGCAAGGCCGCCCAGGAGGCTGTGCAGGTCAAGGCCGACTTCCTGGCCAATGTCAGCCACGAGATTCGCACGCCGCTCAATGGCGTGATCGCTGTCGCCGGCGTCCTGCGCCGCACGGCCCTGGCGCCGGAGCAGCTGGAAATGGTCGAGGTCATCCAGTCCTCGGGCGCCATGCTTGAGCGGCTGGTTTCCGACATCCTCGACCTGTCCAAGGTGCAGGCTGGCGGCCTGACCCTGGAGGTGAGGCCCTTCGACCTCATGGCGGAGATCGGCGGGGTGATCGACATGGCCCGGCTGCGCGCCCGCGAGAAGGGCATCGGCTTCCATCTGGACTGCGCCGAGGGGGTCGAGGGGCGCTATCTGGGAGACGCCGTCCGGCTCAAGCAGATCCTCGGCAACCTGACCGCCAACGCCATCAAGTTCACCGAGCAGGGCGAGGTGCGCCTGGTTCTGACCCGGACCGTCGACGGCCGGCTGGAGTTGCAGGTGACCGACACAGGCGTCGGGTTCGACGAAGAGGTGGGCGACACCCTCTTCCGCCGCTTCCAACAGGCCGACTCCGGCATCACACGGCGCTTCGGCGGGACCGGCCTTGGCCTGTCGATCACCAAGTCGCTGATCGACCTCATGGGCGGAACCATCACCGTCCGCTCGCGCCTGGGCGAGGGAAGCCAGTTCATCGCCAGCCTCCCCTTGGCCCAGCTTGAGGCCTTCTCCGATCTTCCGATGGAGGCCGCGCCCGCCGCCGCGCCCGCCAATGTCCCCGTCAGCCTGCGGATCCTGCTGGTCGAGGACAATCCAACCAACCAGCGCGTCGTCCAGATGATCCTGGCGCCGTTCGACATCGATCTGACCCTGACCGAAAACGGCGCCCTGGGGGTCGAGGCCTGGCGCCAGGGCGGATACGACCTGATCCTGATGGACATGCAGATGCCGGTCATGGACGGTCTGACCGCCATCGCCGAAATCCGTAAGGCCGAGCGCGCCGAACCCCATCGCGGCCGCACCCCGATCGCCATGCTGAGCGCCAATGCGATGGAGCACCACCGTCAGGAAGCGGCCCAGGCCGGCGCCGATCTGCACCTGTCCAAGCCGATCACCCCCGAGCGGTTGCTCGAGGGGATCGATCAGGCGCTAGCCCTTGCTGCGGCGCCGGCTGAGTCCCAGAAAGAGACAGGTCAGGCCCGCGCCTGAGGTCCTCGCTCCTGCGCCAAAAGCCGACAAAGTCACGGATTCACCCAGATCGGGCGCCCGACGTCATGGGATTGTGCGGCGCACGCGCTAAGGGATCAGCACTGGCCCGGAACTTGAACCGCAGGTTGAGCCTGCGCTTGCCTTGGGCGCCTCGGTCCCTTAACTGACCGGGAAAGGGCCAGTCTGCGTGTCGGGTGCAACCGACGGGCGGATTTTTTTGAGCAACGCACGGACACTCAGGCCCAGATGACTCCCATGCAAGGTTCGACTGTCATGGACGCCCGCCAAGCCGAGGCCGCCAAGAGCGGCCCCACGCCCGGCCTTTCCGCCGAGACCCTCACCCACCTCCAGCGGCTGGAGGCGGAGAGTATTCACATCATGCGGGAGGTGGTCGCCGAGGCCGAGCGCCCGGTGATGCTCTATTCGGTGGGCAAGGACTCCGCGGTGATGCTTCACCTGGCGGCCAAGGCCTTCTACCCGTCCAAGCCGCCCTTCCCGCTGCTGCACGTGGACACGACCTGGAAGTTCCGGGCCATGTACGAGATGCGCGAGCGGATGTCGCAGCACCTCGGCTTCGAGCTGCTGGTGCACCAGAATCCGGAAGCGGTGGAACGGGGCATCAATCCCTTCGACCATGGCTCGGCCCTGCACACCGACATGTGGAAGACCGAGGGGCTGAAGCAGGCGCTGGACAAGTACGGCTTTGACGCGGCCTTCGGCGGCGCCCGCCGCGACGAGGAAAAGTCCCGCGCCAAGGAGCGCGTCTTCTCCTTCCGCTCGGCCCAGCACCGCTGGGACCCCAAGAACCAGCGCCCGGAGCTGTGGAACCTCTACAACGCCCGCAAGGCCAAGGGTGAGAGCATCCGGGTGTTCCCGATCTCCAACTGGACCGAGCTGGACATCTGGCAATACATCCACCTGGAGAACATCCCCATCGTCCCCCTCTACTTTTCGGCCGAGCGGCCGGTGGTGGAGCGTGACGGCGCCCTGATCATGGTCGATGACGACCGTATGCCGCTTCGTCCGGGCGAGACCCCGGTGATGAAGTCGGTCCGCTTCCGCACACTCGGCTGCTACCCCCTGACCGGCGCGGTCGAAAGCACGGCGGCGACCCTGCCCGAAATCATCCAGGAAATGCTTCTCACCACCACGTCCGAGCGCCAGGGCCGCGTGATCGATCACGACCAGGCCGCCTCGATGGAGAAGAAGAAGCAAGAGGGCTACTTCTGATGTCGCACCAGTCCGCACTCATCGCCGAAGATATCGACGCCTATCTCAAGGCTCACGAGCACAAGAGCCTGCTTCGCTTCCTGACCTGCGGGTCGGTGGACGACGGCAAGTCCACCCTGATCGGCCGCCTGCTCTACGATTCGAAGATGATCTTCGAGGATCAGATGGCCGCGCTGGAGGCCGACTCCAAGAAGATCGGCACCCAAGGCGGCGATATCGACTTCGCCCTGCTGGTGGACGGCCTGGCCGCCGAGCGCGAGCAAGGCATCACCATCGATGTCGCCTACCGCTTCTTCTCCACCGACAAGCGCAAGTTCATCGTCGCCGACACCCCTGGCCACGAGCAGTACACCCGCAACATGGTCACCGGCGCCTCCACGGCGGACGCGGCCATCATCCTGATCGACGCGCGCAAGGGCGTGTTGACCCAGACGCGCAGGCACTCCTACCTCGTCTCCCTGCTGGGCATCCGGCACGTGGTGCTGGCCATCAACAAGATGGACCTGGTCGGCTGGAGCCAGGAGGTGTTCGACTCCATCCTGGCCGAGTACCACGACTTCGCCGCCCAGATCGGCATCCGCGATTTCACCGCCATTCCGATGTCGGCTCTGAAGGGCGACAACATCACCGAGACCAGCGAGAAGGCGCCCTGGTACAAAGGTCCGGCGCTGATGCCGCACCTGGAAGCCCTTGAGGTCGAGGATGACCTGCGGGAGAAGCCCTTCCGCATGCCCATCCAGTGGGTCAACCGGCCGGACCTGGATTTCCGCGGCTTCTCCGGCCTGATCGCCACCGGGACCATCGCGCCTGGCGACAAGGTCAAGGCCCTGCCCTCGGGGCGTGAAAGCACCGTGGCCCGCATCGTCACCATGACCGGCGACCTGCCCCGCGCCGTGGCCGGCCAGTCGGTCACAATCACGCTGACCGACGAGATCGACGTCAGCCGCGGCGATGTCCTCTCCATCGCCGGCCAGCCGCCGGAAGTGGCCGACCAGTTCGAGAGCACCATCGTCTGGATGGACGACGAGGGCATGCTTCCCGGCCGCCCCTATCTGATGAAGATCGGGACCCGGGTCGTCGGCGCCAGCATCACTGAGCCCAAGTACAAGGTGAATGTGAACACCCTCGAACAGCTGGCCGCCAAGCGGCTCGAGCTGAACGAGATCGGCGTCTGCAATATCTCGCTCGACGCCCCCATCGCCTTCGACGCCTACAAGGACAACCACACCCTTGGCGGCTTCATCCTCATCGACCGGATCTCCAACCGGACGGTGGGGGCGGGCATGCTCCACTTCGCCCTGCGCCGCAGCCAGAACATCCACTGGCAGGCCCTGGACGTCTCCAAGGCCTCCCGCGCCGCCCAGAAGGGCCAGAAGGGCCGGGTGGTCTGGCTGACCGGCCTCTCGGGCGCCGGCAAGTCGACCATCGCCAACCTGGTCGAAAAGCGGATGCAGGCCGACGGTCGCCACACCTATCTGCTGGACGGCGACAATGTCCGCCACGGCCTCAACAAGGACCTGGGCTTCACCGAAGAGGACCGGGTGGAGAACATCCGTCGGGTGGCCGAGGTCTCCAGGCTGATGGTCGATGCGGGGCTGATCGTGCTGGTCTCCTTCATCTCGCCCTTCCGGGCCGAGCGCCGGATGGCCCGCGACCTGATGGAGGACGGCGAGTTCGTCGAGGTCTATGTGGCCACCCCCCTGGCCGTGGCCGAAGAGCGCGACGTCAAGGGCCTCTACGCCAAGGCCCGAGCCGGCGAGCTGAAGAACTTCACCGGCATCGACTCTCCTTATGAAGAGCCGGAAAACGCCGAGATCATGGTTGACACCACCACCCTGTCGCCCGAACAGGCGGCCGAGGAAATCGTCGACTGGCTGGCCAAGAACTAGGGTCAGGACGACGCAGACGACAGAAGGGCCGGACGCCGCAAGGCGCCCGGCCCTTTTTCGTTTCGCCAAGGCGATAGCTCAATTGGCGGAAGCGCCGCCTCGTCCGACATCGACCACCGGGATGATATTCTCGCGGATGAATTCAAGCCTGCTCTTTAGCATCCGCGCGTGCTCTTCTGTCGGGGCGGCGGCGACCGGATAAGCGCCTTCCAGGTCGTCATCGTCTAAGACTCGATCGGCCCAATCCTCCATGAAGACGCAATAGGTTTCGAGCGCTTCGGCGGCGTTGGGGGAGTCGTCAGTCGCAAAATGGGCGGGCGGCAGGTCCCCTACGATCACCCATAGCTCGGCATCCTCTTCGCCCTCCCACCGTATCGGCTCGTCAAAGCGAACAAGGAACAGGGCGAGGATGCGGCTCACCCCAAAGGCCAGCAGCATCTCGCCGATGGGCTTCGACCAGGGGCGTGTCAGGACATAGTCACGCGCCTCCGCCTCAAGCTCGGCGAGTTGCGCGTCCTCCTCAGGATCAGGCACGCCCGCGAGTTGAAAGCCTGAAGTGTCGACGGGAGGGTTCATGAGGCGAGACCTGCGGAAACGAAGGGTCTCAGATTACGACCGGATCGCCAGGTTTCCAATCGGAATTGATCACCTTTTGTTCGCGCTCAAGCTGCCGCTGCATGTCCTCCTCGCTGGGCCATCCCACCATGTCGCTCGTAAAGTTGTCCCAGTTGTCCGTGCGGATGCGGTTGGAGAGCACCCCGGTGATGGTTGGCAATATTGCGAGGGGACTTAGGGCTCGCGCGACACGCCCCCCGAACGCCCTGGCTATGGCGGCGCGCTTCGCCCAGCGGGAATAGTCCCCATTCGCCTTGTGCTGCGCCACATGAAGGTCCCGGTGTATGGGCTCAATGTTCTCAAGCGTGTTGGTACCACCATCAGCCAGCGCCTTGATGTGGCCGACGTCGTATAGCCTGCCCGTCAAAGGATCTCGCGGCCAAGGGCGGCCCTCACGCTTCTCCCACTGCCTAATGAGGCGCGGGTTCGCAGGATCGCCGACTGGTAAGAAATAGGCTTGCTGTGGTTCCGCGGGATGGAAGGAAGGTCCGCCATCGTGTTGGGAGTCCAACCCGTCGCCAATGCGCCGCCAACCGCCGGTACCGGTTGCAATGTAGAGGCCGTCGTCCACAGCAGGAGCGATCAGGCCCTCCGTCTGCTGCGTGGCTCCGGACTGCCGCCGTGTTTCGAATTGATAGTCTAGCCAGTCTTGGGCTTCGACTTCATCACGTTCTTGCTCAATTTCAGACGAAGTTCTTCGATACCAGTGAGAAGGCTTCCCCGCCCAGGCGTGCGGGATCAATGGGGCGGCGCGCCATGCCTGCTCCTTATGCTAACTTGTCATTGCTGTTACGCGAGCTGCAGCTTGGCCACGGGCGCCTGGGGCGCAAAAACTCACGCTAGCGAAACTCTGCCAAAGAAACGGGGGCCGTCAAGAACAAAACACGAACATTGTGAAGCGCGCAGATGTCCACTTGGCCAACAGCGCGTGTTCATGCCGCCCAGCCACGAGAACGCGTCGATCTGAGCAAGGCCGCTGCGTCCAAACCAGCGCCGCCCGCGGTCATGCTAGGTGTCGCACCTCAACGCCCAAGGCGCGAGCGGCTTCCGCCATTCGCCGATCAAGGGTGACCAGGACGTGCCGATCCCGCCGACATAGCGCGATGTGAAGAGCGTCGGGCATGCGCAGCATCAGATCAAAGCGTCGGACATAGAGGTCGGCGACCTCAACGTCCGACGGCGCCAGCTGGGCGGGGATCGCGCTTGTGGCCCGCCAAGCGTCGAAGCTGGCGAGCAGGGCGCGGGCATCATCGGCGCTCAGGCGCCCTGTGCGCACCAGACGCGATACGGCCGAGGCGGTCTCGCCCGCCGCGAAAGTGCTTACGGTCAGAGGCTCGGCCAAGTCCGACACAAAGGCGTCCAGGGTGGCGCTGGCCGCCTCCTCCACCAGGATCGGCAGGATCGCGCTGGCGTCCAGATAGAAGCTCAAACCTCGCCGTCTTCGTACATGCCCCGCAGCAATTCGACGGACGTCTGCGCCGCCCCGGTAGGCTTCAGGCGACGGGCGCGTAGCCAGTCGTAGCCCGCGCCGGGCGTCACGGGGGTTGAACGGATCGCTCGTAGTTCCGCCACCGGCTTTCCGTGTCGGGTGATGATGACCTCTTCGCCATCGAGCGCGAGGTCTATCAGCCTAGGAAGGCCATTCTTTGCATCGGCGACGCTGTAGGTGGACATCTTCGACCCCCGGATATTATGGCCATCAATATAGCTATAAAACGCGAGAGCGCCAGCACACCTGAGGGGAATGATGACGAGCCTCGCCTACCCACGACACGTGGAGAGGATCTCATCGACAACGCGGGCGATGGGCGCGGTGGCGTCGATGCTCACGGCGGTCTTCGGCAGGTCCTCTTTCGTGGCGTGCAGCCGCGCAATCAGCCGCCGCTCGGCCGGCCTCCCTCCGAACTCGTCCTCCGCCCGCGCGGCAAGTCGCCGGCTCAAGGTGTCGGCGTCGATGTCGAGAATAAAGACCTCGTCGAACAGATGGATGAAGTGGCGGTGGTTTCTCGACCCGCCGCAGAAGAAGGACTGCGCAGAGCTCCGGTCGGCGGCCAGGCGCTCGACCTCGTCCACGTTCCAGATCCAGCGCTCGTGGCGCCACCGGGCGATGTCTGTCACGGCCTCCGAAGTCAGCGGCTCCAGGGCGGCGCCCGTCTCGGGATCGCCGAGATAGGCCAAGGTCCGGTCTCCATGGATGACGTGGCGGCCACGCCGCTCCAGTTCCTCAGCGACCGTCGTCTTGCCGGCCCCGGAAACGCCTTCGATCAGGTAGTTCCGGACGCCCATGGCCGTCTTGCTCAGGTGTTGGTCCTCGGGCGCCCTAGCGCCTGACCTCCCACTCTTCCGTGTCGTGGTCGGGGTGCTGGTAGGACACGATACCCGCCAGGTGAACGGCCGCGGCAGGCTCGTCCAGGGGGTGGACCGGCAGGCTCGCGAGGTCTTCGAAATAGGGGACCTGCGCCGGCGAGGCGAGTTGCTCGCACAGCCGCACCTCGGCGGGTCGGTCGAGGGCGCCGATGGCCAGGCTGACATGCTGGCCGCCATATTCGAAGGTCAGCGGGGTGCCGCAGTCGCCGCAAAATCCACGACGGACCTTGTTTGAGCTCTGGAAACGCCTGGGCTCGCCGCGGGTCCAGACCAGAGCTTCGAATGGCGCGCCGACGAAGGGACCGAACAGGCCGCCCGTCGCCTTCTGGCACATGCGGCAATGGCAGATGGAGGCTTCGCCGAGGTCGCCCTCGACGCGGAACCGCACGGCCCCGCACTGGCATCCGCCGGTCATAGACATCGCCCCGCCTCCATCCCCCTCAAGCCCCAGGGCTCGCTCCGCAAGCGCGCCTGAGATCGATGCATGGTCCTTCGGTCTCTCGCCGAACTCAAGCGGTGTAAGCCGCCTGGGAGGCGTCTAACCCCCGTGGAAATTACCTAGCGCGGCCAGGACCCGCTCCTGCACCGCCGGCGCGGGCTTGGGCGGCTCGAAGGCGCGGCCGGTGATCCGCTCGTGGGCCTCGACATAGGTCAGGGCCGTTTTCCAGATCAGTTCCGGCGGGATTTCCGGGATGTCCTCGGCATAGGGATCGCACCGCGCCGCCACCCAGGCGCGGATCACGTCCTTGTCGAAGCTCTCTGGGCTCTCGCCGGCGGCGAGACGGCGCGGGTAGGTGTCGGCCCGCCAGTAGCGGCTGGAATCGGGGGTGTGGATTTCATCGGCGAGGCGAAGGGTTCCTTCGGCGTCGACGCCGAATTCGTACTTCGTATCGGCAAGGATCAGACCGCGCTCAGCGGCCAGCGCCTGGCCCCGGGCGAACAGCGCCAGGGCGGTTTCGCTGACCTGTCGCCACTGGGCCTGGCTGAGAAGGCCGCGGCCGGTGATCTCTTCTGCGGTCAGCGGCGCGTCATGGGCCCCGTCGACGGCCTTGCTGGTCGGCGTGATCATCGGCGCCTCCAGCGCCTGGTTGTCGGCCAGGCCGTCGGGCAGCCGATGCCCGTACATCTCCCGCTGGCCAGCCCGGTACATGGTCAGGACCGAGGTGCTGGTCGTACCCGCCAGATAGCCGCGCACGACGATCTCCACCGGCAGAATCTCAAGCCGCCGCCCCACCACAATATTGGGGTCCGGATAGTCCAGCACGTGGTTGGGACAGATGTCGGCGGTCTGCTCGAAGGCCCAGCGGGCGACGCTGTTCAGCACCTGGCCCTTGAACGGAACGCAGCACAGCACCCGGTCGAAGGCCGACAGTCGATCGGAAGTGACCAAGATCCGCCGCCCGTCCGGCAGGTCGTAATTGTCGCGCACCTTGCCGCGATAGAGGCCGGGCAGCTCCGGATCGATCGCGTCGCGCAACACCTGGTGGGCGCTGGCCGCCAGTCTGGCTTCATCCATGGTCGACATGGTCGTCTCCCTAACAAGTTCAATGAGGTTTTCCAGGGAGAGTCGCCCGTCCCGCGACATCGTCGCGCGCGCGGCTTGAACCGCCTTGCGCGCACGGTCCAGGTCGTTGATCCGCGTGGTGAGGACGTCTTCCTGGAGGGCGAGCAGGGCCGGCAGGTCCGGCGCCCGACCGCCGAGGACCTGCGCGATGCGGGCCAAGGACAGACCGAGCGACTTCAGCGTCAGCACATGGTGCAGGCGCTCTATGTCCCCTGCCCCATAGACTCGCCAGCCTGAGGCCGTCCGCCCGGGCCGGACCAGACCCTTCCGCTCGTAAAGGCGCAAGGCCCGCACACCGACACCGAGGCGCCGCGCGGTTTCGCTGGGACTCAGGAAGCGTTCGCTCATCCTCTGGCGTCTCCATGGGATGCGCCCACCTATGGGGCCGGACCCAGGTTCCGGCTCAAGCTCTATTTCCATCCTATCGCATCGGCGTCGAGCCGATCCGTTGCGCCGCCTGTCCCGCGCACCCGCCTCGCTTGCGCCGTGATCGCGACGGATATGGCGACTTCGCCCGTGAGAGCAGACATGGGCGGTCTCCCCGCCGCCCAGGTCAGCATCAGGATACCGTGTTTTGAGTCTCCCTCATCCCCGCGCCGCCCGCCTGCGGGCGCACCTCCTCGCCGGCGTCGCGCTGGCCAGCCTGTCCACCGCCGCCCTCGCCCAGGAGGCCGAGGACTACGACTATGGCGATGTCGAGGTCGAGGAACTGGTGGTCAGCGGGTCGCGGCCGGCCGGTTCGGTGATCGGCGACATCACCCCGGAGCTGACCCTGTCGCCCCAGGAAATCCGCGCCTATGGTGCGTCCAGCGTCACCGAACTGCTGGAGGCGCTGGCGCCCCAGATCGGCAGCGGCCAAGGGGGCGGCCGACCGGTCATCCTGATCAATGGCGGTCGCATCTCCGGCTTCTCAGAGATCCGCGACCTGCCCACCGAGGCGATCGCCCGGGTCGAGATCCTGCCTGAGGAACTCTCCCTGAAGTACGGCTACCCCGCCGAACAGAAGGTCGTGAACATGGTGCTGCGGCCGAGGTTCCGCGCCACCCTGGTCGAGGGGTCGGCGACCACGCCCACCCAGGCCGGCGGCGGCGAGACCCTGGGCGCCCACGGCGCGCGCCTCGATATCCTGCAGGGCCGGCGGCTGACCCTGGATGCCAAGGCCAACACCACCGATCCCATCGAGGAAAGCGACCGCGACATCGTCGGCGGCGAAGGCGCCTTCCGTTCCCTCCAGCCACAGTCGAACGATGTGAGCCTGAACGCGGTCTACGCCAAACCGCTGGACAACGGCGTCTCCTTCTCGGTGAACGGCCTGTTCGAGGCCAGCGAGAGCGAGTCCCGCCAGGGGCTCTCGCCCTTCGGGCCTGAGGCCCAGCTGCGCAACACCCAGTCCCAGACGGGCAAGCTCGCCGCCTCGGCCGCCGGCGCCCTGGCCGGCTGGCAATGGTCGACCACCGGCGAGATCGAGCGCGGCGAGACCGAGACCGACACCGACCGGGCCTCGGGCGGCGTGGCCTTCCTCGACACCTCCCGCACGCTCAGCACCTCGGCCCAGGCCGACCTGGTGCTCAACCGCGCGCTCTGGGAGCTGCCGGCCGGCCAGGTGAGCACGGCGCTCACCGCCCGGGCCTCGGCGATCGAACTGGAAAGCGAGGCCACCCGCCTCGGCGTCGATCAGTCCAGCGACCTGTCGCGGACCGTCGGCGAGCTGCGGAGCAATTTCGACATCCCCCTCACCCGGGCGGGCGAAGGCCTGGGCGAGCGGATCGGCCGCCTGTCCGGCAATCTGAATTTCGGGATCGAACAGGTCTCCGATTTCGGCGCCCTGGAGACCTATGGCTACGGCCTGAACTGGCGGCCCACCCCGGAAATCCGCGTGCTGGGCTCGTTCAGCCGCAGCGGCGAGGCGCCGACCATCAACCAGCTAGGTGATCCCGTCACCGTGACGACCGGGGTTCGGGTCTTCGACCTGGTCCGCGGCGAAACCGCCGAAGTGACCCGTACGTCCGGCGGCATCGCCAACCTCGACGCCGGGCAAAAGGACGTCTTCAAGCTGGGCGCCACATACGAGCCCTTTGAGGACGTCAATCTCCGGTTCCAGGCCAACTACGTCTCCAGCCGCACCCACGACGCCATCGTCGCCTTCCCCTCGGCCTCGACCCAGGTGGAGGCCGCCTTCCCCGACCGTTTCACCCGCGACGCCTCGGGCGCCCTGACGGCCATCGACGCCCGGCCGGTGAACTTCGCCCTTCAGGCCCGCGACGAGGTTCGCTGGGGTCTGACCTATTCGCGGCAGGTGGGCTCGGCTCCGACGGACGACCAGCGGGCCGAGATGCGCCGCCGCTTCGAAGCGGCGCGTCCCGCAGCGGCCAGCGCCCCGGCCGAAGGCGCAGAAGGCGGCGCCCCGACGCCCTCCGCCCACACGCCCAATGGCGAAGGTCCCCCTGGGGGTCCGCCCCCCGGGGAAGGTCCTCGCGCCGGCGGTCCTCCGAGTGGCGGCGGTCCGCCCATGGGCGGCGGACGTGGCGGCCCCGGCGGCGGCGGGGGCTTTGGCGGCTTCGGCGGCGGCGGCCCGCGCAGCGGCGTCTTCCAGGTCGGCCTCTATCACACCTACGCCTTCCGCGATGAGGTGCAGATCGCGCCCGGCATGCCGACCCTGGATCTCCTGGACGGCGCAGCCCTCGGTTCCGGCGGCGGCTCGCCCCGTCATGAGGTCGAGCTGCAGGCCAACTATTCGAAGTCCGGCCTCGGCGTGGCCATGGACGCCAGCTGGCAGAGCGCCACCCGCATTGATGGCGGCGCGACCGGCGACGACCTCGAATTCTCCGACTTCGCCACCGTCGATCTGCGGCTTTTCGCCGATCCCGGCATGCAGCGTTGGGCGCGGCAGTACAGCTGGCTGCGCGGCGCCCGGGCGACCCTGTCGATCGAAAACATCTTCGACAGCCGCCAGCAGGTGCGCACCGCCGACGGCGCCGTTCCCATCACCTATCAGCCGGACCTGATGGACCCGGTGGGCCGCACCGTCCGCCTGACCATCCGCAAGCTGATCTTCTGAGGCCTCCGCGGCCGGCGACGACGCCGGCCGCGTCAGGCTCCTAGAACTCCAGGACGATCTTGCCGAAGTGCTCGCCGCCGGCCATGGCGGCGAAGGCCGCCTTGGCCTCGGTCCAGGGAAAGACCTTATCCACGACGGGCGAGATCTTGTGCAGTTCGATGGCCTTGCACATGGCCTCGAACATGTCGCGGGAGCCGACGAAGACGCCCTGCATCCGCGCCGCATTGCCGATCAGCACCGCCGGATTGATGCCAGCGCCGCCCTGGGCGACCACGCCGATGATGGCGATATGGCCGCCGATGCGCACAGCCTTCAGGCTCTGGTCGATGGTGCCCTGGCCGCCCACCTCCATGATGAAGTCGGCGCCGACACCGCCGGTCGCCTCCCGCACGGGCTTGGACCATTCCGGCGTCTGGCGATAGTTCACCAGGTGGTCGGCGCCCATCTCCCTTGCGCGGGCCAGCTTCTCGTCCGAGGACGAGGTGATCAGGGCGCGCAGGCCCGCGGCCTTGGCGAACTGCAGGCCGAAGATCGACACGCCGCCCGTGCCCTGCAGCACCACCGTGTCGCCGGGCGACAGGTCGCCATCCTCGAACATGGCCCGCCAGGCGGTGAGCGCCGCACACGGCAGGGTCGCCACCTGCTGATCGGTGAGGAAGTCCGGAACCTTGGACACCCCCTCCTGGCTGAACACCGCCAGTTCGCGGCCGGCGCCGGGGATGGGCGAGCCCAGGGCCGTCATCGCCTTTTCCAGGGTCGGCGGTCCCGATATCCACCCCTGGAAGAACATGGTCGCGACGCGGTCGCCCACCTTCACCCGGGTGACGCCTTCGCCCACCGCCTCGATCACCCCGCAGCCATCGGAGAACGGCGTCAGGGCGTCGGCCTTGGCCGAGCCGCGGCCATACATGCCGTTGATCATCATCAGGTCGCGATAGTTCAGTGACACGGCCTTCATCCGGACCAGGACCTCGCCATGGCCCGGCGTCGGCTCAGGCGCCTCGATGATGGTCAGATGGTCCGGCCCCCACGGGGCGGCGGCTTGCAGGGCGCGCATCGTTTTCAAACTCCTGTGTTTTCCCCAGTCTCGCCCCCCGACGTTGGGGCATTCAAGGCTGCTTGGGCTATAAGGGGGCATGACCTCCCCTCGCCTGCTGCTCTGCGGCTTCGGCAGCTTTCCCGAAGCCCCGCTCAATCCGTCCGCCGCCGTCATCGCCACCCTGGCCCGCGAGGCCTGGACGCCGCCCGGCGCGGAAGTCGATTACCTGACCCTGCCGGTCCAATGGCAGGGGGCGGCCGAAACCATCCTGCGCCAGTTGCAGAGCACTCCCGCCGACGGCGTACTGGTGGTCGGCGTGGCGGTGGAGGCCGAGACGTTCCGCGTCGAGACCCTGGGCCGCAACTGCGCCAGCCGTGATCGCCCCGACCAGGCCGGCCGGGTCTGGGGCTCGCCCCTCGTGGCCGAGGCTGGCGAGGACGTGATTGCGGCCACCGCGCCGTGTCAGGCCATGGCCTCGGCCCTGGAGACCGAAGGCCTGCCGGTCGCCCTGTCGGAGGACGCCGGCGACTATCTCTGCAACTTCACCCTCTACCGGCTGCTGCACGCCAAGGCCGCGCCCCGCGTCGGCTTCCTGCACGTGCCCCAGGCCCGGGAGTGCGCTGAGACCGCCGCCTTCGACCTCGCCCAGATCCGCCAGGCGGTCACGGCGGCCGCGGGCGCCTTCTGCGCCGAGCTCACCCGTCCAGTCGCCGAACCCCATACAGCCTGAGCGCCCCGGCCAAGCCGAGGGCCGACATGGCGGCCATGGCGAAATAGCCATAGGCGCCCACCGCGTCGTAGAGCGCGCCCGAACCGATGGTGGCCAGGCCGATCAGCAGGCCGCCGGAAAAGGCCGAGTTCACTGTCTGGGCCGCCGAGGCGTTGCCCGGCAGCGACAGCCGCTCCACCAGTTGCAGCGAGGCCATGAAGGTGGCCGCGAAGGACAGCGCGTGCAGGGCCTGGATGGGAAACAGCAGCCACAGCGGCGGCGACAGGGCCAAGGTCCCCCAGCGCACCACCGCGGCCACGCCGCCGATCACCAGCAGCCGCCGCGGCCCCACCGCACGGCGCCACGGCTCCATGAACCAGAGGAAGCCGATCTCGATGGCGACCCCGAACCCCCAGAGGATTCCGGTCAGGCTTTCGGGAATGCCCTGCGCCTTCCAGACCAGGGCTGAGAAGCCGTAATAGAAGGCGTGGGCCGACTGGATCAGCCCGACCGACACCACCGCCAGCATGAAGCCGCCATCAGTCAGCAGGCCCTTCAACCCGGCCATCCGCTCGGCGAAGGGCGCCCGCCCGCCCCCTTCGCGCACGGGGTCGGGCGGCAGCAGAAACCGCGCCCCCACCGCCGTCAGCACCGCCGCAGCAATGATCCAGGCGAGCACCAGGTCGGCCGGTCCCTGAACCAGCAGCACCCCCATGGTCACATTGGCCAGGATGAAGGCCGCCGAGCCGATCCCCCGCGGCCAGCCATAGTTGAAGCCGTCCCGCCTGGCCCTGGCCAGCACGATCACATCGGTGAGCGGCGAGATGGTCGACAGGGCCGAGGCGGCCACGAACCAGACGGCGAACCACCACCAGAAGCCGAACGGCGCGGTCAGCAGGACATAGGCGCAGGCGGCCACCGCGCCCATGATCATCAGCGGCGTGCGACGCAGGGCGAAACTGTCAGCCCACACCCCGATGGCCGGGGCGGTGATCATCCGGGCCATCATCGGCGCCGACAGGATCAGGCCGATCTCGGCGCCCGAGAGGCCATGCCGGGCGAACCAGACGGGAATATAGGGCGCGCTGGCGCCCAGCCCCACGAAGATGGCCGAATAGAACAGGCCCAGGCGCACGGGCAGCGACGGCATGGCGGAGCCTGCGGAAAGAGGAGCCTGACCGCTCTAGCCCGAGTCTAGCGCGACCGGTAGCTGACCGGCCAATACTCCGACGTCACCCCCTGGCAGTCAGGCATCAGGGTCTGGTGGGCCAGGGCGAAGGCCTTGCCGGTCCAGACCCAGCTGGTCAGGGCGCCGCAGTCGCCCAGGCCGCGACCCTTGTCGAAATTGGTCAGGGTCTGGGTTTCAGCGTCGAAGTCGATGTTCATCAGCTCGGCCGTACGCTCCCCATCCGCATAGGGGACCTGCAGGGCCTTTACGTCGCCGCCGATCTCATCGGTGAGGAAGAGGCTGTAGATGACGTTGTAGGCGCCGCGGCTGCAGACCACGCCCCAGAAGAGCTTGCCCGGCGCAAGGCGGGCGACCTGCGGGTCGAGGCCCAGATCGGTGATGTCCTCGTCGCAGGCGCCCAGCCGGGCCTGAAGGGCGGCCGACGGCTCGGACGGCAGGTCATGCTGGGCGATGCGCGCCGCCGGCGTCACCTGCGGCAAGGCCGGCGGCGCGGGCACGCTGGAGGCTGGCGCGGCCCCGCGGGCGACAAGGGCCGTGGTGGTCCCGGCCCGCTTCTGCCGGTCGTCCATGAAGCGCAGGGCCGCCGAAGAACCCGTCAGCGAGATGGTGGTCGCCGGGTTGCGGCCCTCCTTGAGGGTCAGGGCAGAGCCATTGGCCAGCACCGCCAGCAGGGCCGCGCTCTGCTCCGGCGTCAGCTCCGTCAGCCGCCGCTCGGGATCATCCTGCATGGGCGTCGCGGGCACGGCGGCCAGGCCCCTGGGCGTCACCCCATCCACCGCCAGGGCGAGGCTGGTGGCGGCCATGCCGGCGGTGACCAGGTCGATGACCGGCGCATCGGCAGGGCCTGCGCCGCGGCTCACGCGCAGAAAGCCCGAACTGCCGACCTCCCCCAGCTCGCCAAAACCGAAGGCCGTGCAGACGCGGGCGTTGTCGCAGACCACGCTCCAGGCGCCGAAGCTGCCGCTGTCGGCCAGGGCCGCCCCGCCGCTTCCGCCCAGGGCGAGGGCCGCTACTCCGGCGGCGATTGTCCGCAAGCCCATGGTCGATCTCCTGGCATAGCCGTACGATTCGCCTGAAGGTTGGCGCCGGATGATCGGGGCGTCACGCTATGATGACGCCGTGGGTAACGCAGGAGCATGCGATGGGTGTCGAACGCATCTGGCTGGGTCTGGCCGCCCTCGGGGGCCTGCTGGCCGTGGCCATCGGCGCGTTCGGCGCACATGGGGTTGCCGATCCGCAGGCCAAGGCCTGGATGGACACCGGCGCCACCTATCTGATGCTGCATTGCCTGGCGGTGTTCGCCGCGGCGTTCGTCGCCACCCGCGGGTCTCGGCTCGCCCGGGCCGCGCCGCCGGTGTTCCTGGCCGGCGGGCTGATCTTCTGCGGGACGCTGTTCGCCATGGCCATGGGCGCCCCGCGCATCCTCGGCGCCGTGACGCCCATCGGCGGCCTGCTGTTCATGGGCGGATGGGTGGTGCTGGCCATCGCAGCCATGGCCAGGCCGACCGCCAGCTAGATTCTCGCCTCGCGCGGCAGGGCCATGAACCGCAGCACCAGGGCTGAACCCGCCAGGGCCAGCGCCATGGTCACCGCCATCGGCGCGGGCGTGCCGTCATAGGCCAGGCCCGTCAGGCTGGCGGCCACCGCGCCCACCCCGAACGAGGCGCCGCCCATCAGAGCCGAGACCGACCCCGACCGGCTGGGATCGACGCTCAGCGCGCCGGCCATGGTGTTGCCCTGGATGAAGCCATAGGTCGACAGGATCAGGAACAGCAGCGGCAGCACGGTCCAACGCTCGCCAAACCCGGTCACCGCCGCCAGGGCCAGCAATGCGCCAAAGCCCACCGCAATCAGGCTGGCCCGGGCCAGGACCTGGTCGGGACCAGCATATTTCAGCAGGTAGCGGTTGGCCTGGCTGGCGCCGATGACGCCGGCGGCGTTCAGCCCGAACACCCAGCCGAAATTGGCCGAGGAGATGCCATAGACCTCGATCAGCAGCACCGGCGAGGCGGCGATATAGGTGAAGAGCGTCGCCCCGTTCAGCGCGCCGGCCAGGGCGTAGCCCACCAGCCGTGGCTGGCGCAGCAGGGCGCGAAAGGCGGCAAAGGGGTTCTCGGCGCGGGCCTGGACGGCGGTGGCCTCCGACCGGCTCTCTTCCAGGCGCAACAGGGCGAAGGCCCCGACCACCAGGGCGAAGACCACCAGCACCCAGAAGATGGCTCGCCAGCCCGCCACCTGCAGGACCAGCCCGCCCAGCAGAGGCGCCACGATCGGCGCAATGCCCATGATCAGCATCAGCAGCGACAGCATCCGGGCCGTCTCGGTGTGGTCGAAGCGGTCGCGCACGATGGCCCGGGCCACCACACCGCCGGCGCAGCCGCCCAGGGCCTGCACGAAGCGGGCGGCGATCAGCATTTCCGGCGAGGTCGAAAGCGCGCAGACCACGGTGGCCGCCAGATAGACCGCGATCCCCGCCAGGATCGGCCCGCGCCGTCCGAACCGGTCCGACGCCGGCCCATAGATGAACTGCCCGATGGCCATGCCGGCGAAAAACGCCGCCACCGTGGTCTGGGTCTGGGCGGCGCTCGCCCCCAGCGACTGGCCGATGGCCGGCAGGCTGGGCAGGTACATGTCGATGGACATGGGCGCGAAGGCCGTGAGCGCGCCCAACAGGATCACGAGCCCCCAGGGCGTGGGGACCGGGGCGGCGGCTTGGACTTTGGTCATGCCCCTATCTAAGCGATGGCGCCCACAGGGGAAGCCCTGGCCTTGCCTTCCCCCGGGTTATCGGCCCACTTTTCGCGAAATCACGATCGCCCTGGAGCCCACCATGTCCCCCGCCCTGCCGCCGGCCCTGAAGACCCTGATGCCGCCTGTGCAGACCGCGCAGGTGAACGGGATCGAGATGGCCTATTACGAAGCCGGCCCCAAGGACGGCCCGGCCATCGTGCTGTGCCACGGCTTTCCGGAGACCGCCTTTTCCTGGCGCAACCAGATCCCGGCGCTGGCGGCGGCGGGCTACCGCGTCATCGCGCCGGACCAGCGGGGCTATGGCCTGACCCGCGGCCCTGAGGCCGTGGCCGACTATGACATGGCGCATCTGACCGGCGACCTGGTGGGCCTGCTCGATCACCTGGGCCTCGAAAAGGCGGTGTTCTGCGGCCATGACTGGGGCGGCTTCGTGGTCTGGCAGATGCCGCTGACGCACCCCGACCGCTGCGCCGGAGTCATCGGCCTCAACACCCCGTTCCTGCCCCGCTATCCGGCCGAGCCCATCTCGCTCTTCCGCCAGATCTATGGGCCGGACATGTACATCGTCTGGTTCCAGACCCCTGAGGAACCCGACCGCGTCCTGGCCGACGACGTGGCCAAGACCATGGCCTTCTTCATGCGCAAGCCCGCCGCCCTGCGTGAGGCTGGCGAGAAGAAAGAAGGCGGGTCGAGCTTCGCCTTCGCCCAGGCCCTGGCGGCCTATGACCCGGCGACGGACGCCAACCAGTTCCTGAGCGCCGAGGAGATGGCCGTTTTTGTCGCCCTGTTCGAGCACAGCGGCTTCACCGGCGGCATCAACTGGTATCGCAACTTCACCCGCAACTGGGAGAACGGCGCTGACCTGCCCACGCGTATCGACCACATCCCCTGCCTGATGATCATGGCCGAGAAGGATGCGGTCCTTCCCCCCTCCATGGCCGACAAGATGGGCGATCATGTTTCGGACCTGGAGAAGGTCCTGGTGACCGACTCCGGGCATTGGACGCAGCAGGAGCAGCCGGACGCGGTAAACGGGCACATCATCGACTGGATGCGGCGGCGTTTCCCGGCGTAAATAGCCGGATGGATCGCCCCTCCCCCACATCCTCCGTCTCCGCCTATGGCCAGCGCCGCGGGCTTTATCCGGAAAACGAGCCCTTCGCCCATGGCTGGCTCGGCACCGAGAGCGAGCACGAAGTCTACTACGAGGAGTGTGGCGCCCCCGACGGCAAGCCCTGCGTGATCCTGCATGGCGGCCCTGGCGGGGCGATCAACCCGACCATGCGGCGGTTCTTCGATCCGGCCAAGTGGCGCATGGCCCTGTTCGACCAGCGGGGTTGCGGCCGCTCGCATCCCAATGCGCGGCTGGAGCACAACACCACCTGGACCCTGATCGCCGACATCGAGCGGCTGCGGGTCAAGCTGGGCGTGGAGAAGTGGACCGTGTTCGGCGGCTCGTGGGGCTCGACCCTGGCGCTGGCCTACGCCATCACCCATCCAGACCGGGTCGAGGGCCTGGTCCTGCGCGGGGTCTTCCTGCTGACGCAGCGCGAACTGGGCTGGTTCTACCAGAACGGCGCTTCGATGCTGTTTCCCGACGCCTGGGAGCGCTTTTTGGCTCCCATCCCCGAGGATGAGCGCGGCGACCTGATGGGCGCCTATCACCGCCGCCTGGTCCATGCCGACCGCCGGGTGCAGTCCGAGGCCGCCACCGCCTGGAGCCAGTGGGAGGGAGACACCATCTCCATCCGCGGCCCGGAAGCCCGGCCATCCAAGTTCAACGAGGTGGACTTCGCCATCGCCTTTGCGCGGATCGAATGCCACTTCTTCGTCAACAAGGGCTTCTTCCCGGAAGACGACTGGATCCTGAAGAATGTCGACAAGATCCGCGGCATTCCGGGCTGGATCGTCCAGGGCCGGTTCGACGTGGTGACGCCGATGGACGCCGCCTGGCGGCTCAGCCGCGCCTGGCCCGAGGCGAGGCTCGACGTGGTCTGGGACGCCGGCCACGCCTCCACCGAGCCGGGTGTGGTCGACGCCCTGGTGCGGGCCACCGACGAGGCGCTGGTCGGACGCTAGACGCGGTCAACCTTCAGACGAAGGCGCCCTTCTTCAGACGAAGGCGCCCTTGCCGCTGGTGACCTCGGTGTAGCGGTGCACCCGCACCGATTGGACCAAGCCAAAGCCGATCATCACGGTCAGCATGACGGTGCCGCCGTAGGAGAGCAGCGGCATGGGCACGCCCACCACTGGCGCCAGGCCCATGACCATGGCCCCGTTGATCAGCACATAGAGGGTGAAGGTCGCCGTCACCCCCGAGGCGGCCAGCCGACCGAAGTGGCTGTGGGCCAGGGCGGCTGTTCGCAGCGCCATGAAGATCACCGCGGCGAAGATGGCCAGCACAGAGGCGCAGCCCAGGAAGCCGAACTCCTCGGCCAGGGTGGCGAAAATGAAGTCGGTGTGCTTCTCAGGCAGGAAGTTGAGCTGGCTCTGCGAGCCCAACCCATACCCCTTGCCGAAGAACCCGCCAGAGCCCAGGGCGATCTTCGACTGCAGGATGTGATAGCCCGAGCCGGAGGGGTCGCTCTCGGGGTTGAGGAAGGTGAGCACCCGCTTGCGCTGATAGTCGTGCATCACGAACATCACCATCGGCGGCACTGCCACGATGAAGGCCAGGGCCGCGGTGGCGATGATCCGCCAGGACAACCCCGCCAGCACCACGATGGCGCCGCCGGTCATGGCGATCAGCATGGCGGTGCCAAGGTCGGGCTGATGGGCCACCAGCAGCACCGGCGCGCCGATCATGAAGGCGGGGATCAGCAGCCACCAGGACAGGCGGGCGTTCTCCGCCGAGACGCCGTGATAAAAGCGGGCCAGGGCCAGGACGATGCCGACCTTCATCACCTCGGACGGCTGGAAGCTCATGAAGCCCAGGTCCAGCCAGCGGGTGGCGCCCATGCGGGTGTCGCCGAACAGCTCCACCGCCACCAGCAAGGCCAGGCCAAGGCCATAGATCGGATAGGCCAGCGCAAACCAGACGCGGATGTCGAACAGGGCGAGCGCGATCATCAGGATCAGGCAGAAGCCGAAGCGGAACAGGTGCGCCCCGGCCCAAGGCTCCCAAGAGCTCCCGGCCACCGAGAACATCATCAGCGAGCCGGCGCCGGCCAGCAGGCACAGGGCGACGACAAAGGTCCAGTCGATCTGGGTGAACTTGACGACCAGGCGGTCGCGCTCACCCGGCCGGGTCAGGGCGCTGACGGTCATGTGGGCGCCGCCGGATCAGCCGCCAGGGGCGGGCCTTCCACGGGGGCGTCCGGCGCCGCGCCCACTGTCGGGAGATCGCTGACATCGGGCATGGGCAGGGGGCGCTCGATCCGGGCCCGGATCTCGGGGTCCTTCAGCAGGGCCACCCGCATCACTTCGCGGGCCCGGGGGGCCGCGGCGGTGGCGCCGCCCTTGCCGCCGTGCTGGATAATGACCGACACCGCATAGCGGGGATCATCCACCGGCGCGAAAGCCACATAGAGATTGTGGTCCTTGAGTCCCCAACGGACGCTGTCGCTGCTGCGCGAGGCCACCCCGTCATAGCTGCGGACCTGGGCCGTGCCGGTCTTGCCGGCCATCATCACATCGCCCAGGCCAAGCTGGCTCTGGCGATAGGCGGTGCCGCTGCGGTCATTGGCCACCGAGATCATGCCGGCGCGAACATAGTCGAGATGCTCGGTGGAGAACGGCAGAGCCGCGACCTCGTCTCCCGGCGGCATTTCCACGCCCCCTACCGACTTGACCAGCCGCGGGTTGAGCGCCTTGCGACCATTGGCCAGGCGCGCGGTCATCACCGCCAGTTGCAGGCCGTTGACCGCCACATAGCCCTGGCCGATCCCGTAGCTGACGGAATCCCCGGGATGCCAGGTGGGGTCGCGCTTGACCTGGGTGCGCTTCCATTCGGTGGAGCCGACCACGCCGCTGCGTTGGCCCGGAATGCCGATGTCGAAGGTCTGGCCAAAGCCCAGGGCCTTGGCCGCGCGGGCGATGTAGTCGGGGCCCATGCGCAGGGCGACCTGATAGAAATAGATGTCGCACGAGTTCTTGATGGCGTCGTGCATGTTCTGGGGGCCGTGGCCCCCGTGGCGCCAGCAGCGCCAGGTCCGCCCGCCGAAGTACCAGCCGCCGGAGCAGTTGATCCGCTGTTCGGGGTCGATCCCCGCCTCCAGCGCCGCCAGGGCGACCGTCGGCTTGAAGGTGGAGCCCGGCGGATAGGTGCCGCTCATGGCCTTGTCGAGCAGGGGCCGGCGCTCATAGTCGGCCAGGGCGCGGTACTCGGCCGTCGATAGACCCCGGACAAAGCGGTTGGCGTCGAAGCTGGGCGTCGAGACCATGCACAGCAGGTCGCCGCTGCGGCAGTCCATGACGACGATGGCGCCGCTCTCGTCGCCCATCACCTCCAGGGCGCGATTCTGGATATCGACGTCCAGGGTCAGGGCGACGGTCTTGCCGGCCTCGGCGGGGATGTCGCCGTCCTGGTCGTGGCGAATCTCGCGGCCCCGCGCGTCCACCTCGACCTTCTTGGCGCCGGTGCGACCGCGAAGGTCGAGATCGAAGGCCTTCTCCACCCCCTGGCGGCCGATGCGGAAGCCTGGATGCAGCAGGATGGGCTCGGAATTGGGGCCGGTGTCCGTCAGGTCCTCGCGGTTCACCTTGGCCACATAGCCGATCACATGGGCGAAGGCGCCGCCATACGGATAGACCCTCACCTCGCCCATATCGGCGGTCACATGCGGCATCTCGGGCGCGCGCACATTGATCGCCGAGAACTGCTCCCAGGTCATGTCCTCCATGACCGAGACGGGACGCTGGTTCGGCGTGCGTTCGAACTCGCGCATCAGCCGGGCCTGGCGATCGTCGTCCAGGGGCACGAAATGGGCCAGGGTCTTCAGCGTGGCGCCGGGCTCGTGGACCCCGTCCTTGACCACCAGCAGGCGGAAGTTCGGGCGGTTGGTGGCCAGGACCTCGCCATTGCGATCGACGATCAACCCGCGCGGCGGCGGCACCAGACGGAAGTTGAACTGGTTGGAGGCCGAGAGCTTCTCGTAGCGCTGGGCCTCGAGGATCTGCAGGTGGGCCAGACGGCCCCCGAGCGCCAGCATCCCGGCCCCGGCGAAACCGCCCAGCAGGAAGCTGCGGCGGTGGAAGGTGCCCTGCCGCTCATTGACCTCGGAAAAGAAGATGGACGGCTCGCTCAACGCCGTCGCCCCCTATCGGAACCGCACATCGGCGTCATCGAACCTGTCGATGAGCCGGTGCGCAAATGGATACAGCAGGATTGTGGCGAGGAATTGCCACAGCACCGCCAGAAGATTGGGGGTCGCCCGGGCGGTGAGCTGGGTGACCAGGAAGGCGACCAGCTCGGCCACGGCGCAGGCCACGGCGAACCAGATCCACATCATCGGCCGGCTCTGCCCGACCATCATCGAGCGTGCGCCGAGCACGGCGCCATAGGCCACCAGCAGGGACAGCGCCCAGAGCCCCAGGGGACCGCCCCAGAAGAGGTCGAGGAACAGGCCCATGACGAGCACTCCGAAGGGCGCCAGCATGGACGGGCGGATCACCGCCCAGGCGAAGGCCGGCGCCATACAGAAGATCGGCTCTGGCAGGCCCCAGCCGAAGACCCGCACCGGCAGACTGAACAGGATGGTGGCCAGAACGCACTGAAGGATCGGCAGGCCGAGCCAGCTCAGCGGATCGAGACGGCCAGCGCTCAGGCTCAAAACACCGGCTCCAGGGCGGGCGGCGGGGGCGTTTCGGCGGCCGGGGCAGACGC
>NZ_JBALUY010000002.1:66285-74829 GCF_036963605.1 Phenylobacterium sp.
CGGGGTCTTCGGAGCCGGCGGCCTAGGCGTGGGCGCCTTGGGCGCCGGAGCGCGTGGCGCAGGGGCTTTCTGGACCGGGGCCCGGGTGGTGGGCGTCGGCGTCGGTGTCGGTGTCGGTGTCGGTGCAGGGGGTGGCGGGGGCGAGGTCACACCCACGGCTGGCAGCGTGCTGTTGGCTGGCGGCTCGGAGGGCGCATTCAGCTCCTCCTGGTCAACCAGTTGGGCGAAGTCCTCGAACAGCAGGACACGCACAAAGTCCACCGCCCCTGACTCGGCGCTCAGCACCACGCGCCAGGCGCCGTCCACGCCGCGCACCGCCACGCCGACCGGCAGCCCCCGGGGCATCAGGCCGCCGTCGCCGGAGGTCACGATGCGGTCGCCTTCCTTTACCGGATCCTGGCCGCGCAGGTAGTCGAGCTTGGGATTGGGGCCGCCATCGCCGGTCAGGATGGCCCGGGCATTGGTGCGATCCACCATGACCGGCGTGCGCGAAGCGATATCGGTCAGCATCAGGATGCGGCTGGCCCCGCGGGTGACGCCGACCACCCGGCCCACCAGGCCGTGCTCGCTCATCACGGGGTTGCCGATGCGGATATTGCGCTCGCTTCCGGCGTTGGCCAGCCGGGTGTTGGCGAAGGGGCCCCGCGCATCGGCCACAACGCGGGCTGAAACCATGGGGATCGGCGGATTGGTCCTCAGGCCAAGCAGGTCGCTATAGCGCTCATTCAGGTCGCGCAGGCTCAGCACCTCCTGCTCCAGGGCGGCGGCGGCCTCGAGCTGCTGGCGAAGACGGCGATTCTCCGAGACGGCGAAGAAGTAGTCCCCGATGGCCCCGGACAACGAGCCCAGCCAGTGGAGCGGCGCGGAGACCACGCCCGTGACCGGGGCGCTGACGGCGTCGCTGACCTCACGGGTCACCCCATAGGCCTCGTTGCGGAAGGTCTCGCGGCGGTCCCCGAGCAGCAGGGCGGCGGCCACGACGACGGCCACGATGAGGGCGACGCCGGCGGTCCAGACCAGCGGCACCCGGATCTCACCGAAGGGATTGTCCCGAAAGGACACCTAAGCCCGTCTCCCCGCAGACACGAAGACGGCCATGCGCCGCCTGCGTCAGTTCAGCAAATCCTAGACCTTGAGCGCTTCAAGCAGATTACGGCTGAATGCGCTCGTCACACCCTAGGCGTAAGGACGACCTTGCCTGATTCCGACGTTTCCGTCCGAACCCGGAACCGTCTAGGCCAGGGTGGATTCCAGGACGCCCTTCATCCACTTGGGATGTTCCAGAACCTTACCGCAACCGAGCGCCACGCAGGACAGGGGATCGTCGGCCACCGTCACCGGCAGGCCGGTGTGGTCGCGGATCTCGGCGTCCAGGCCCCGCAGCAGCGCGCCGCCGCCGGTCAGCATGATTCCCTTGTCGGCGATGTCCGAGGCGAGTTCGGGGGGAGTCGCCTCCAGCGCCATCTTCACCGCATCGACGATCTGGCCGACCGGCTCCGACAGGGCGTCGGAGGCCTGCTTCTCGCTGATGCGCACTTCGCGGGGCACGCCCTGCATCAGGTCGCGGCCCTTGACCTCGATGGACAGGCCCTCGCCGTCGGCCGGCGCCCGGGCGGTGCCGATTTCCTTCTTGATCCGCTCGGCGGTGGTCTCGCCGATCAGCAGGTTATGGTTGCGGCGCATATAGGAGATGATCGCCTCGTCCATCTTGTCGCCGCCGACGCGGACCGAACGCGAATAGACGATGCCCGACAGCGACAGCACGGCCACCTCGGTGGTGCCGCCGCCGATATCGACGACCATGGAGCCGGTGGGCTCATGGATCGGCAGGCCCGCCCCGATGGCCGCAGCCATGGGCTCGTCGATCAGGCCGACCCGGCGTCCGCCGGCGTTCAGGCAGGAGTCGTTGATGGCGCGCCGCTCCACCGCCGTGGCGCCCGATGGCACGCAGACGATGACCTTGGGGTTCACGAAGCCCTTGCGGTTGTGAACCTTGCGGATGAAGTACTTGATCATCTCCTCGGCGACTTCGAAGTCGGCGATGACCCCATCGCGCATGGGGCGGATGGCTTCCATGTGACCCGGTGTCCGGCCCAGCATCTGCTTGGCCTCGATGCCCACGGCGTGGACGATCTTGCGTCCGCCGATGTTTCTGAGCGCCACCACCGAAGGCTCGTTCAGCACGATGCCCTTGCCCTTCATATAGATGAGCGTGTTGGCGGTGCCGAGGTCGATGGCGATGTCGTTCGAGATGGCGCCGAAGAGGGACGAAATCATGCAGGGCCCTGGTGAAATGGGGGGCTTGGAGAGCGTTTCTACGACACCCCGACCCAAGGGGCGCCGACTCAGGCGCGTGGGCGGATCAGGCTGTCGCGAGAAGGACTTGAGGTTCGTGTGCCCCGCCCCTTTGTTGATTTCAAGGCTTATTCACTGGCGCGGCTCCGAGCGGGGCGACAGGGACCCGCCGCCGCTGGAGATTCAACCCTGACGGAGCTCTTGCACGCGCCCCTTGCGCTGATGCGCCTCAGGCGTCGCCACGGCTCCGGCGACGTCCGCCCACGAATCATTGACGCAGGTTCAGCCCAGGGCCGTCAGCACGACCCCCAATGCTGTGGCCGCGCCGCCGAGGCCCTGGCGGAGGGTGAGGGCCTCCTTGAACAGCCGACGCCCGGCGGCCGCGGCGATGGGCGCCTCCACCACGCCGACGGCGCGCACCATGCCAGCCGGCGCCAGGGCCAGGGCCGAGAACCAGCAGGCCGAGGCCGCTGCGCCACAGAATCCCGCCCCCAGGGACTGGCGCCAGGCTCGCGCCACCGCCAGCAGCACGGCAGGACGTCGAAGACCCAGCCAAGCGCTGAGGCCCGCGGTCTGGAGAGCCTGCGCCACGCAAACCGAGGCCGTGGCCGCATAGATGGGATGATCGGCTTCCAGGGCGAGCCCGGCGTGACGGTAGGCGTTGAGGGCGACGGCGAACGCCCCGCCCGACGCGAGTCCCAGCAGACTTCCCAGCATGACGCCATGGCCTTCGCCAGATCGCGGCCAGGACAGGACGCAAAGGCCGAGAGTCGTCACCGCGACCCCAAGCCAGGCCTGCACGGTCAGACTGTCTCCGAAGGCCGCGGCCCCCAGGAGCGCGGCCAGCGGCAGAGAGGACTGCTGCATGAATGTCGCCACGGCGAAGCCCGTCCGCCGCATGGCTACCAGCAGGGCGGCCGTGGCTAGCACCTGCCCCAGAGCGCCGGCGCTGACCATGAGCCAGAATCGCGCCGTGAAGCTGGGGTGGGCGTGGGGCGTCGCCAGGGCGACCGCAGCGAAAATGATCAACGCGAATGGTAGGCCGAACAGGAAGCGGACAAGTGTCGCGCCCCACGGCCCGGCCTCTCCGATCAGGCCTCGCTGCAGGGCGTTGCGCGCCACCTGCAGAGGCGCGGCGGCGATCGTCAGGGCGATCCAGAGCATGGGCGGTTCCTCCCCCGCCCGTCGTGACGGCGCGGGGTGGCTGGCGCGCAGAGACGCAGGCGGCGCGCCTCAGCGCCGTCTTGCCTTGCGCAGATGAAAAGGAACCGGCCTAGAAGCCGCTGGCGATGGCGTCCGGCGCGGTCTTTTCCTTGCGCGCGAAGAGATTGTTGAGCGCGTTCACATAGGCCTTGGCTGAGGCCGTCAGGGTGTCGGTGTCGGCGGCCTGGCCGGTCGCGATACGACCGTCCTCTTCCAGCCGCACCGAGACCTGGGCCTGGGCGTCGGTGCCTTCGGTGACCGCATGCACCTGGAACAGGCGCAGGATGGCGGTATGCGGCACCACCTCGTGGATGGCGTTGAACACTGCGTCCACCGGGCCATCGCCCGTAGCCGTGGCAGACCGCTCGACGCCCTCGACCGTCACGGTCAGATGCGCCTCCTGCGGCCCCTCGGTGCCGGCGATCACCCGCAGCTGCTTGACCTGGATGCGGTCGGCGCCCGAGGCCAGGGCGTCGTCCACCAGGGCCACGATATCGTCGTCAAAGACGTGCTTCTTCTTGTCCGCCAGATCCTTGAAGCGCTGGAAGGCTTCGTTCAGAGCGTTCTGGCCCAGCTCATAGCCCAGGGCCTTCAGCTTTTCGCGGAAGGCGTGGCGGCCCGAATGCTTGCCCATGACCAGATTGGAGGCGCCCTGCCCGACGCTTTCCGGCGTCATGATTTCGTAGGTGCCGCGGTCCTTCAGCATGCCGTCCTGGTGGATGCCGCTCTCATGGGCGAAGGCGTTCTTGCCGACAATCGCCTTGTTGAACTGCACCGGGAAGCCAGTGATCGCCGAGACATAGCGGCTGGCCCGGGTGATGTGCTGGGTCTCCGCGCCCGTGAAGTAAGGCAGCCGGTCGCCGCGCACCTTCAGCGCCATGACCACTTCTTCCAGGGCTGCATTGCCGGCTCGCTCGCCGATGCCGTTGATCGCCACCTCGACCTGGCGCGCCCCGCCCTGCACGCCGGCCAGGCTGTTGGCCACGGCCAGGCCCAGGTCGTTGTGGCAGTGGGTCGACAGGATGATGTTCTCGACGCCTGGGACGTTCTCCACCAGGTCGCGGAACACCGCCTCATATTCCGACGGATAGGTGTAGCCGACCGTGTCGGGGATATTCACCGTCTTGGCGCCGGCCTTGATGGCGGCCTCGACGCAGCGGCGCAGGAAGTCCTGCTCGGTGCGGGTGGCGTCCTGGGCCGACCATTCCACGTCGTCGCACAGGTTGCGGGCGTGGGTCACCGAACGGGTGATGGCCTCCAGGATGTCCTCCTGGCTCATCTTCAGGATGTGGTCGCGGTGCGAGGGGCTGGTGGACAGGAAGGTGTGGATGCGGCCGCGCTTGGCCGGGCGGATCGCCTCGGCGCAGCGCTCGATGTCGATGGCCGCCGCCCGGGCCAGGCCGCAGATGGTGCTCTCGGTGACGATCTCGGAGATCTGGCGCACCGCCTCGAAGTCGCCGTTGGAGGCGATGGGGAAGCCGGCCTCGATCACATCGACCCGCATCTCCTCCAGGATCTTGGCGAGCTCCAGCTTCTCCTCCAGGGACATGGAGGCGCCGGGCGACTGCTCACCGTCACGCATGGTGGTGTCGAATACAATGACGCGATCGCGTTCGGACGCGGCGTTGGAAGCTTGGAAAGTCATGTCAGGATCTCTTCGCGGGAGCTCATTCTAGAAAGGTCGGGCGGCGGGGTCATCCCCTGAGCGCCCGGCCCCGCGAACTTTCGCGCGAGCCTACAGAGGCGCCCAGGGGCGGCTAAGCCCCAGCGAACGGCCAAGAAGCAGGTTGTCGCGCTGCGTAGACATGGGTGGATTGTTAGCCAACCCCGGCGCTTCCCGCAACAGAATTGCTCAAACCCCCGCCAAATCCCTGGAGAAGGGACGAACATTGCGCCTGGTCGCCGGACGCTGAGGGGCTCAGGTTTCGGACTCCGCGCCGCCCTTGCCCGCCACAGCCCTCTCGCGGGACTTCAGCCAGTTGCGGGCGAACCACCCCATGACCACCCAGCCGACGACGATGGCGACGAGCAGGCCGATATGCCCGACCCCGCCGCCCTTCATCGCCTGGGCGATGGAATTGCCGGCAAACGCGGTGACGCCGATCTTCGGGATGATGCCCAGCGCCGTGCCGGTGAAGAAGTGGAACAGCCGCATCGGCGTGACGCCGGCGGCCATGTTGACGACGATAAAGGGCGCAGACGGCACCAGCCGCACGATCAGGCTGGCCCAGAAGCCGTTGCGCCCGACCAGCGCCATGAACTGCCGAACGCCCTCGCCGGCGAAGGCGTCCAGGACCCGCGCGCCCGCCGCCCGGCCGATGAAGAACCCCACCAGCGACGACGCCAGGGTGCCGGTCCAGCTATAGGCGAAGCCGGTCCAGGGACCGAAGGCGACCACCGCCGCGGCGATCAGGACGAACTGCGGCACCCCGACAAAGGCGAGCAGGGCGAAGGCCGCCACCGCCGTCGGCAACGCCCAGGGACTGTGAGCGGCCATGCCCAGCCAGTGCTCGACCGTCGCCTCGCCGTCGAAACCCAGCACCTGGGCGCCGAACAGGAAGACCAGCCCCACCCCGCCAAACAGGACGAAGGAAACGGCTACGCCCCGCCAGGCGCGGGCGTCCATGTTGGTCAGGAACCGGAACAGGCGGCGCATGGCCCTGGCCTCGCCGATCCTGGGCCGGGGGTCAAGCGTCGCGCACCCTCCCGTCAGGTCGCGCAGCGCACCAGGCTGAGCGCGTCCCCGGCCGGGCCGCCCTGGATGCTCATGGTTCGTCCGCCAGCGCCGAAGTCCAGACTCAGGCGCCGGCTTTCGGGCGGCGCCTGCGAGGTGCATAGGGCGGCGATCTCATAACCGTCGTCCAGGGCGGCGACCCCTTCGAACCGGCAGGCGACGTCGCCGGGGCCTGACAGGCCGTCATGGCGAAACTCCCAGGCGCGACTGGCGCACAGGGCCGGATTGGCCGCCCAGCGGCCCACATAGGCTGGCTGGGCCGTCGGATTCGAGACCGGCTCGGCGACGACCGAGGCGGCGTCGGGCGCAGGGGCGGGCTCCGGCGACGTCTCACCACACGCAGCGAGCGGGGTCAGCAGGGCGAGGATCAGGATCGTTCGGATCATGGAGGCCTTCTGGCGTCGGGCGGCCGGACTGTGGCCAAGGCGCAAACGGCTCCGCCTATCGGGCCGTTCCCGCTCCAGCCGGGTTTCCGCGAGCGGGGGCTTAGGTTAAACCCGCCATCTTCCCAACCCGCTCCAAAGGGAGTCCGTCTCCATGTCGCTGCAATCGTCCACGCTCGCCCGCGTCAAGCCGTCCGCCACCATGGCGACCGACCAGAAGGCGCGTGAACTGAAAGCCCAGGGCCGCGACATCATCAGCCTGGGGGCCGGGGAGCCCGACTTCGACACGCCCCAGAATATCAAGGACGCCGCGATCAAGGCGATTCAGGACGGCAAGACCAAGTACACCACCGTCGACGGCATTCCTGAACTGAAGGAAGCCATTGTCGCCAAGTTCGCCCGCGAGAACGGCCTGACCTACAAGACCAGCCAGGTGAACGTGTCACCGGGCGGCAAGCCGGTGATCTTCAACGCCATGATGGCCACCCTGAACCCCGGTGACGAGGTGGTGATCCCGACGCCCTACTGGGTCAGCTATCCCGACATGGTGCTGCTGGCCGGCGGCACGCCGGTATTTGCGCCGACCACCGCCGAAACCGGCTTCAAGCTCCGGCCCGAAGACCTGGACAAGGCGATCACGGCGAAGACCCGCTGGGTGTTCCTGAACTCGCCGTCCAACCCGTCGGGCGCGGCCTATACCCGGGCCGAGCTGAAGGCCCTGGCCGACGTGCTGATGCGCCATTCCGACGTGTGGATCCTCACCGACGACATGTACGAGCACCTGCTGTTCGACGACATGGAGTTCGTGACCATCGCCCAGGTGGAGCCGGGCCTCTATGACCGCACGCTCACCATGAACGGCGTCTCCAAGGCCTATGCGATGACCGGCTGGCGGATCGGCTACGCCGCCGGGCCTGAGCCGCTGATCAAGCTGATGGCCAAGGTCATGAGCCAGTCGACCTCCAACTCCTCGTCGGTGTCGCAGTGGGCGGCTGTGGAGGCCCTGAACGGGCCGCAGGACTTCATCAAGCCCAACGCCAAGCTGTTCCAGGGTCGTCGCGATCTGGTGGTGTCGATGCTGAACCAGGCCCGCGGCCTGAAGTGCCCGACGCCCGAGGGCGCCTTCTATGTCTATCCGTCCTGCGAGGGGCTGATCGGAAAGACAGCGCCCAGTGGCAATGTCATCGGCTCGGACAAGGACTTCGCCAACGAACTGCTGGAAGCAGAGGGCGTGGCGGTGGTGTTCGGCGAGGCGTTTGGCCTGTCGCCCTTCTTCCGCATCTCCTACGCCACCAGCAATGCGGTGCTGGAAGACGCCTGCGGCCGCATCCAGCGCTTCTGCGCGTCCGTCAAATAAGCGAACGGCCCCTCCGCGTCGGAGGGGCCGAACCGCCCACAGGGCCTGGTCGGAAACCTAGTGCTTTTCGCGCCAGGACGACTTGGCCGCATCCTTGGTCAGGTTCAGGCAGACCTTGTCATCCTCGACCCGATCCACCCACGTCAGGGGGATCATGTGGTGCTTGAGGCCAGCGCCCATGTCGAACTTGGCCAGCTCGATCTCCGTGCCGACCACATGATCGACGCGACCCACGTGATCGCCATCCGAGCCGATGACTTCCATGTGTTCCTTGATTTCGGCGGCTTGAATCATCTTGCATCTCCGTCTTGAGGGGCTGCAGGACGAACGCCCTCAGGGGCGATCGGGTTCACGCCACCTGACCGACCGCCATGATCTCTGCAGCCGCCTGGCGCGGCGCCAGGAAGGTGATCACGCAGCGCACGCCGTCGGCTGGGAAGGTCAGCTCGACCTGCCCGTCCAGCTGGTGGGCCAGCCCCCCGACAATGAGTCGCGAGCCGAATCCACGCCGGGTGGGCGGCGTCACCGGCGGTCCGCCATGCTCCTCCCACCTCAGGGTCAGACGCTCCTGC
>NZ_JBALUY010000003.1:0-71800 GCF_036963605.1 Phenylobacterium sp.
CTGTTCGAGGATATCCTGCGGGCGCTGAAGCGCCGGGGCGTGCCCGTGGCCGGCGCCGACCGGCTGGCGCTGTCGGAACACATCATCTTCGATGATTTGCTGGCCGTGGCGCGCTTCGTGCTGTTCCCGCAGGACGAGCTGAACCTGGCGGCCCTGTTGAAGAGCCCCTTCTGCGGCCTGGACGACGAGGCCCTCTACGGCCTGGCCAAACCCCGCAAGCCCGGCGACCTGTGGAACGCCCTGCAGGCCCGCGCCGCTGAGCGCCCCGACTGGGGCCACGCGCTCGCCTTCCTGAACGCCGCCCAAAACGAGGCGCGGACGCGGCGGCCGTTCGAATTCTATGGCCGGCTGCTCACCCTGCGGGACGAGGCCGGCGCCTCCATGCGCCAGCGGATCGTGCGCAGGCTGGGGACCGAGGCCGAGGACGCCCTGGACGAGTTCCTGGCCCAGGCCCAGGCCGCCGAACAGCGGGGCCTCTGCGACCTGGAGGGCCTGGCCGACGCGCTGGCCGGCCTCAACATCACCGTCAAGCGCGAGATGGAGGCGGCCCGCAACGAGGTCCGCGTCATGACCGCCCACGGCGCCAAGGGGCTGGAGGCGCCCATCGTCTTCCTGCCCGAGACGACGCTCTCGGGCCTGGGCCGCGGCTCGCCGCTCCTGGAGACCGAGGACGGCGGCTTCCTCTGGTGTCCGTCCAAGACGCTGGACTGCGCGGCCTCGACGGCGGCGCGGGACTTGCGCGCCCGCAAGGACGAGGAGGAGGCCTATCGCCTGCTCTATGTGGCGCTCACCCGCGCCCGCGACCGGCTGGTGATCTGCGGCCGAATCGCCGCCAAGGCCAAGGAAGAGAACCTGAAGGGCTGGTGGGCCGCCATCCAGGCCGGCTTCGCCCACGAGATGGTCGGCCCCCACCTGCGCACCGCCGCCTGCGGCCAGGTGGAGGCGAGGCGGTTCGGCGAGGACCCGCAGGTGCTGGGCCGAGGCGCCGCGCCCAGCGAAACCACCGCCCCCTTGCCCGAATGGGCGCGGGCCGACGCCGCCGTCGATCCCCTGGCCCGCTTCGCCTCGCCGTCGGACCTGGGCGAAGCCGAGGAGATCCTGGCCCCCTCGCCCCTGGCCCGGGTCGGGGGGCTTGGCCGATTCCGCCGGGGCGAGCTGATCCACCGGCTGTTGCAGATCCTGCCCGACCTGCCCCTGGCCGAGCGCGACGCCGCGGCCGCCGCCATCCTCGCCCGCGAGCCGGACCTGACCGAGGACCAGCGGGCCGAGATGGCCGGCGCGGCGCTGGCCGTCCTGGCCGATCCCCAGTTCGCCGAGGTCTTCGCCGCCGACGGCCGGGCCGAGGTGGCCATCGCCGGGACCGCCGCGGCCCTGCCGCCGGGCCTGCAGATCTCCGGCCGCATCGACCGCCTGGTGGTGCGCCCCGACCGCGTGCTGGTGGCCGACTTCAAGACCAACCGCCCCTCGCCCGCCGCCATCGAGGACGCCGATCCGGCCTATATCCGCCAGATGGCCGTCTATGCCGCGGTGCTGGCCGAGGTCTTCCCCGGCCGGGCCATCGAAGCCGCCCTGGTCTGGACCGATGGTCCGAAGCTGATGGCGGTTCCAGAATTCCTGATGGCCCAGGCCCTGGCTGAACTCCGGTCGAGGAGTTGATCGTCCGCCCTCAGGGCCTTACATCGCTGATCAAGAGGCGGCCGGCGCGCGTTGTGGCCGGAGTCGCAAAAGGAGCTTCCCATGAGCACCGTCACCGTCACCGACGACTCCTTCGAGAAAGACGTGCTGCAGGCGCAAGGCCCGGTCCTGGTGGACTTCTGGGCCGAGTGGTGCGGCCCCTGCAAGCAGATCGCCCCGGCGCTGGAGCAGATCGCCAGCGACCTGGCCGGCCAGGTCACCATCGCCAAGCTGAACATCGAAGACAGCCCGACCACCCCCTCACGCTACGGCGTGCGCGGCATCCCGACCATGATGCTGTTCAAGGACGGCCAGATGTCGTCCATGAAGGTCGGCGCCATGCCCAAGCAGAAGATCCTCGAATGGCTCTCCGAAGCGGGTGTGCAACCGGCGGCGTGAGGCGGTCGGGCTGAGGCCTTCAGAGATTGCAGAAGGGTCGGCGAAAGCCGGCCCTTTTTCGTGGCCGCGCCGTTATTACTCCGGCGGCTCCTCCAGCCAATCGGTGATCAGGCGATCGAATTCGGCCTTATCGCCATAGCCGCAGGCCGACCTCTCGACGCCCGGCGGCGCCGGGACCAGGCGGGTCTTGAGAACGGCCGGATGGGCCGGGTGCGCGGGCTTGGTCAGGGTGTAGACCGCCCTCGCCGCGTCGTCCGCGTGCAGGCTGAACAGCGGATTTCCGCCCGGCAGCGAGGACGGCGCCTCAGGCGACCGCTCGACCCCGGCGCGCAGAGCCTCATAGCCCGCCGCGCAATCGAGCTCCGCGCCGTATTGATGCGCCGCCCCCAGCAGAACCGCCGCCACGAGTCCGATCATCCGCACCTCCGGTCTGGAACTCAGGCGAGCGATAGCACGGCGCTCGCATCGGCGCATCCTACGCTGGCATCGCTTGAGCAAGACAACTCCAGATCGGCAAGACGCGATCCGGGCGCTCTCTCTCTAGCCCCGCAAGCGCCGAGACCCTGTGGCGCGGCGAGCCGTTCCTCGGCTATGTCGCCCTGGGCGCCTGGGGCTTCACCGCCCCCTGGCCGGCTGCGCCGAGCCCGTCCGCCTGGTGGAGCGCCGGGGCATTGTCGACGGCGTCCAGACCCGCAACCTCCTCGCCCCCGACCTCGGCCGCGTCCTCATCCTTTTCACCCCCGACGCAGACCTAGAGTTCTTCGAAATCTGGCGAGGCGAGGGCCTGACCCACGACCTGGCCGCGGCGGCGTTTTGTTGATGTGCGGTGGTGCCTGAGCAAGGTCGCGGCAGGCCCAAGCAGGATGCCGTCGATTCGCTCTCTAAGTCGGCGGCGTGAGGCGGTCGGGCTGGGGCTAGAACAGCGCCTCGCCGACGTTGAACACGTTGGCGTAGGCGTCGTGATCATCGATCTCGATGGTGACCCGGTATACGCCATCCTCCAGCTTAACTTTCGAGATCCAGCTGCCGCCATTGTCTGGACGTGCAGCTAACTGGTCGTAGGTCTGGTCGAAGACGGCGAAGCCAGTTCCCGTGCGTACCTGGACCCTTACTTTCAGCTTCGCTTGGTCGTAGCGAGGATTAATGCTGAATGTGATGCCTTCCGGCGAGGCATAAACCTTTTCAACAAAGGCGAACCGTTTTTCGAAGACCCTGCCGTCATCTGAGGTGACGATTTTAGGCCGCAGCAAGCGAGCAGCCGGCCCGGCCAGATGGATTAGGGTGTCGCGCTCGGCTTCCGAGCGACAGATGACCCACTTGAGGTGTTGCTCTAGTATTAGAGGGGACTGGCAGAGCACCTCGGCCGCCCGATGGTTGACTATCGACATATCATGAGATGTTCCGCCCTCATGATATGTCTTGGCGAAGTTGATCGTGGCGAAGAACGCATCATCGTCGCCATCGAGTGCGTCTCCGTTCTGCATATTGATGTTCGAGAACCGCGTGCTCGGCATGGTCAGGATCGACCTAGCGTCCAACGCGAACATAACCAAGACCGGGGCATGGGCGTTCGGACCGTACCGACATTCATTTGGCCGACGAATGCCCTCAATATGATACTGTGTGGGTGTCCGGGGCCGAAAATAGAGCCGCGAGAACTCGTGCGCTCGGTCGCGATTTTCGATCACCCCCGCAGCGGCTACGTCCAATGGACGATCGCCCTCGGTGTGCCTGCGCGAGCGGATTTCGCCGGTCTGGATGATTCCTACTGCGTTATAGATCGGGGCATGGTGGAATAACATCGACGGCCAATGCACCCGGTGCGGATAGTAGGGTTTGCCTAGCTCCGCTTGCCAATGGGCGATATGGGCGTCCGCAGCTTGCGCGGTCAGCCCCATGCCATCTCCTGCTGTTCGCCGGAGATCGGCGTTGCCGTGGTCGGATGCCGCCTCAGTTCAAGCGCGATCTCAGCGTTCCCCCGATGACCCTTCTGGATTTCCAGAGCGCGCACCTGTGGCAGAAAGCTTAGCAGGGAAAGAACCATCGGTCCGCTCGTTGTGTCGGACCAGCCCGCGTCCCGGGTTGTAACCAAACCGGCGCTCAGACTTAACCAGATGCCTCGCAGAGCCTCCATCTCTAGCTCTGAACTTCGGTCTTCAGTGCTCAAGCGCAAGGCGGACTCATTGAGGCTAGCGCAGAACTGCCGCCGCGAGTTCATCATCTCGAAGCGACCGTCGGACACTTCGATGATCCTACTCACTTGCTCTAGAAAATCCTCAAACACGAGGAGCGGAGCGGCGGAACCAGTATGCTCGACGACATCCGCCTCTCGGTGCTCAGGCAGGCCGATCTCTTTCTCGTAGTCATGGATAAAGATGTCGATCGGCAAAGGTGCCAAGTATCGCTCCATCATTGGGCGAACCTCGTCCCAATCCAGACCGCCGTTACCGCAGCCGAGACGTGGGAACGAGATCGAGGTGATGCCTCGTGCTTCGTATGACTCGACAAACTTCTTCAGTCCTAGCTCAACCCACTCGATCCGCGAGGGGTTACGCCAGTGAATCTTGGTCGGAAAGTTTAGGACCGCGTGGTCCTCACCTTGCCAAAGCCAGAGCTTGCCCGGCTGCAGCAACTTGTCATCGCAGAGGCGCTTGTAGGGCGCGAACATCGCAGGGTAGCGCTCGCGAAAGGCCTTCGCGATGCCTTTGCCCATGACACCAACGCAGTTCACCGTATTGACCAGCGTCTGGGCTGGAGAATCCATCACACTGGTTCGACGGTAGGTCAGCATGAAGTGTACTCGCTTAAGATTCCTAGCCACCCTCTCATATAGGCGGAGTCGCCGTCCATCTCACATACATGGCCTTTGCGAGCCAATCCTCTTAGGGCGTAGGCCTAAAGGGCTGGCGGAGTTAGGTCATGCGGCATGAGACCAGACTCGGCCTCACGGCACCGCCCGTCCCAGCCCCCACTTGCACACGCCCCCCATTCCGCGCACGACTCCGGCCCAAACACAGCCCCCCGGGAGGAGCCGACCATGAAGACCCGCATCACTGACCTGCTCGGCGTCGAGCATCCGATCGTGCAGGGGGGCATGCACTATGTGGGCTTCGCCGAGATGGCGGCGGCGGTGTCCAATGCGGGCGGGCTTGGCATCATCACCGGCCTGACCCAGGGGACGCCCGAGAAGCTGTCCGCCGAGATCGAACGGTGCCGGAGGATGACCGACAAGCCGTTCGGGGTGAACCTGACCTTCCTGCCCTCGGTCACGCCGCCGGACTATCCGGGCTTTGTCGAGGCGATCGTCAAGTCCGGCGTCAAGGTCGTCGAGACGGCGGGCAACAATCCGCAGAAGTACCTGCCGGCCCTGAAAGAGGCGGGCATCAAGGTGATCCACAAGTGCACCGCCGTGCGCCATGCGGTGAAGGCCCAGGCCATCGGCTGCGACGCGGTCAGCGTCGACGGCTTTGAGTGCGGCGGCCATCCGGGCGAGGACGACGTGCCGAACTTCATCCTGCTGCCCCGGGCGGCCGAGGAGCTGGAGATTCCGTTCCTGGCCTCGGGCGGCATGGCCGATGGGCGCTCGCTGGCCGCGGCGCTTTGCCTCGGCGCGGACGGGATCAATATGGGCACCCGCTTCATCGCCACCCAGGAAGCGCCGGTGCACCCCAATGTGAAGCAGGCCCTGGTGGACGCCAGCGAGCTGGACACCCGGCTGATCATGCGGCCCCTGCGCAATACCGAGCGCGTGCTGAACAATGCGGGCGTCGAGCGCCTGCTGGCCAAGGAGAAGGAGATGGGATCGGCCATCACCTTCGCCGACATCGCGCCGGAAGTCGCCGGCGTCTATCCGGCCATCATGCGCGACGGGGAGATGGACGCCGGCGGCTGGTCCTGCGGCATGGTCGCAGGCCTGATCCACGACATCCCGACGGTGAAGGATCTGATCGACAAGATCATGGCCGACGCCGAGGCCATCCTGCGCAAGCGCGTGGGGCAGTTCGAGCTGGCCTAAGAGGCGGCCGGCTTCTGGGCCGCCCATTCCAGCAGCGAGTCCAGGGCCGGGCACATGGCCTGGCCCCATTCGGTAAGGCGGTATTCCACCTTGGGCGGCACCTGGGCGTAGATCTGGCGCTCGACGATGCCGTCGCGCTCCAGGTCCCGCAGCTGCTGGATCAGCATCTTCTGCGAGACGCCGGGGATGGCGCGCTCCAGCTCGGAGAACCGCAGCACCTGGCGGTCGAAGAGGTGGAAGATGATCACCATCTTCCATCGACCCTCCAGCATGCGGAAGGCCGTCTCGACCCCCGTGGCCGCCAGGTCCGGCGTGACGTCGGCTAACTTACCTGTAGGTGAGTACCCTACGATTTTGTCGGTTCTTGCCATGGTGTCTGTATAGCGCCAGATCGGAGGTATCGCCACACCCCAGAGGCCCGACGACCATGATCAGACTTCCCGCCCCCATCGCCCGCTACTTCGCCGCCGCAGACGCCGATGACGCCGAGGCGCTGGCCGCCGGTTTCGCGCCTGACGCGCACGTCCGCGACGAACGGCGCGACCACCATGGCCGAGACGCCGTGCGCGCCTGGGCGGCCGAGGCCCGAGCGCTCTACAGCTTCCGCGCCGAGCCGCGCAGCTTCGAGCCCACGGCCGATGGCGGCGTGGTGACCGCCCATGTGACGGGGACCTTCCCCGGCGGCCGCGCCGACCTGCGCTACGCCTTCCGCCTGGCCGGCGACCTGATCCAGACCCTGGAGATCACGCCGCGGCCCGCAAGCGCCGAATTCACCGGCCGCCGGGTGCTGGTGACCGGCGGCACGCAAGGGGTGGGCGCGGCGGTGGCCGACCGGCTGGCGAGCTCCGGGGCCACGGTCTTCCGCGCCGCGCGAAGCCGGCCGGCGGAGCTTGCCCAGCCGGACCTGTTCCACGGCGTCGATCTCGCCGATCCGGGCGGGGCGGCGGAGCTTTCGCGGGTTGTCCTGGAGCGGCTCGGCGGCGTGGACGTCATCGTCCACAATCTCGGCGGCTCGACCACGCCGGGCGGCGGGTTTGCGGCGCTGACCGAGGACCATTGGGTGAATGAACTGAACCTCAACCTGCTCTCGGCCGTGCGGCTGGACCGGGCGCTGGCGCCGGCCATGCTGGACCAGGGCTATGGGGTGATCGTGCACGTCACCTCCATCCAGCGCCGCCTGCCGCTCTACGAGTCCACCCTGGCCTACGCCTCGGCTAAGGCGGCGCTCGGCGCCTACAGCAAGGCCCTGTCCAACGAGCTGGGGCCCAAGGGCGTGCGCGTGCTCAGCGTGGCGCCGGGGTTCACCGAGACGGAAGCCGCCACGCGGATGATCGAGCGGCTGGCGGCCAGCGAAGGCGGCGATGTGGAGACCGCCCGCCAGAACCTGATGCGGGCGCTCGGCGACATCCCCATCGGCCGGCCCAATAAGCCGGACGAGGTCGCAGACCTGATCGCCTTCCTGGCCAGCGACCGCGCCGCCACCATCCATGGGACCGAGGTCGTCATCGACGGCGGCACGGTGCCGACGGTCTGAGCCTGGGCGGCTTATGCGGTTGCCGTCCTTCGCAAAGCGATCAGGGCTGCTGGTCGACTCGAATGCGGCGGAGGAAGGCCTCGATGATCCGGCTGAATTTCGTGGGATCATCAAAGGCCCGGGCGGCGAGCATGGCGCCATAGACCGCCGCAAGGAAGGCGTCCGCTTCGGCCGCCGGGGTGTCCTCCAGGCGCATGGAGCCTTGCACGACGCCAAGCGTCAGGACCCGCTCGACCCACTGTCCGAGGTCGGAGAAGTGGCCCCGCACCGCCACGCCGACCTCGGGGGGCAACCCGGGAAGTTCCGCGGCGAGGACACCGGCCAGGCAGAAGGGCGCCTCCTGGTCCAGGATGCAGCGCTCCCAGTAGCCGGTATAGGCATATAGCTGCGCCACGGCGCCCGGCGTTCCGGTCTCCAGGGCCGCGATCTGCGCCCGGATGGCCGCGCGTCCCTGCTCGACCACGGCGACGGCGAGATCGACCTTTGAGGGGAAGTGATGGTGGATACTCGCCTTGCGAATGCCGAGCTTGGCCGCAAGGTCGGCGTAGCTGAAGCCGTTATAGCCACGGTTGATGATCAACCGCTTGGCCTCCTCGACCAGCCTGTCCGCCGTCTCGCCCACCGATCACCTCACCCTACCTGCCAGTCGGTCGATCTAGGTCGCGCCTTGGCCCGGCGCAAGAGTCAGCCCGCGAGGGCCGAATCCTGGTTTCGGCGAGCCTTCACGCTGAGCCAGATCGCCGAAACCAGGAAGTAGAACGCGCCGAAGCCCGCATAGGGGGCGATCACGGCGGCGGCTGGCGCAGTCACGGCGCCCGCCATCTTCAAGAAAAACGCTCCGGCGAGAACCGACTGAGCGCCGCTGAGGACCATCGCCCACTGCCCGCCGGACCTCCAGCGACCGACGCCGGTGGCGAGCTGGAAGCCGCCGGAGAGAACGGCCCAGACGCCGAAGACGGCGAGAACCGGAAAGGCCTGGGCGAGCAGCGCCGCGGCGACGGCCAGGGTGGTCAGGCTGCTGACGGCGATGTTGAGGGTCTGACTGGGATTTACGCGCAGGCCCCCGGCCCTGGTGGCGTCCAGATAGTTCGCCGCGGCGTCCCAGGCCGGATAGAGCACCAGCAGGACGGCGCCGATCAGCGGCGTCGCCTGGCCGACCGTCACGGCCAGGGCGATCCAGGCGACCGACACCGCCGCTCGCGTGAAATAGTAGGTCTGCAACCAAGTCGCCTGAGGGCGAGGCGACGGGACGTGGCGTGAGGACTGAGGCACGAAGGTTCTCCTGAGAAGGGTGACCTACCTACTGATAGGTAGAATGGTCGTCAAGCCGCTATCGGCTTGCCCCATCCTCATCCGGGCACGGGCGACGATGGCGTACGGCTCGGATATTCGGGATTTTGCGCCGCCAAGGCGTGCCGGAACCGGCCGTCGCCATAGCCAGTTATCCGACGGCAAGGAGCGTCCATGGCTGATTCCGACACCCCGCCCCCCTCGTCCGCCCGCCCTGGCCCCGAGCGCGAGTCTCCCGGACGCGATCCCGCCGGCTCGGAGGACGTGGACGCCCGCGTCCGCCAGCAACGTCGGCACATTGAGGGGCTGGACGGCCGAGACCCCCTGCGCCCCGGCATCGACGACTAGATCCAGGCTTAAGCCTTGTCCCGGCGCACGCGGCCGCTGCTCCGTATTTTGATCTTCCCACAACCAGGGCATGATGGGCGGGAACCGGGCGTCCTGGCGTCCGCTGACCTGCGAGCGCCCGATGACGGAACACCGCATCTACAAGACCAGCTTCGCCAGCGTTTATCCGCTCTATGTCGCCAAGGCCGAGCGCAAGGGGCGCACCCGGGCCGAGGTCGACCAGATCATCCTCTGGCTCACCGGCTTCAGCCCCGAGGCCTTCGAGGCCCAGCTGGCCGATCAGTCGGACTTCCGGACGTTTTTCGCTGAGGCCCCGGCGCTCAACCCGGCGCGAACCAGCATCAAGGGCGTGATCTGTGGCGTGCGCGTCGAGGAGATCGAAGATCCGCTGATGCGGGAGATCCGCTACCTGGACAAGCTCATCGACGAGCTGGCCCGGGGCAAGGCGATGGACAAGATCCTGCGGGGCTGAACCTCATGCTGACCGGATCATGCGATTGCGGGCAAAGCGGCTGGACGCTGGAGGGGGACCCCGGCCCGGTCACCGCCTGCAACTGCACGCTGTGCCGCCGCTATGGGACCCTCTGGGCCTATGACTATGAGGGCGAACGGATCGCAATCAGCGGGCCGACCGCGTCCTACAGCCGCGCTGGCAAGGAAGACCCGTCCCTGGAAATCCTGTTCTGCCCCGCCTGCGCCGGGGTGCTCGCCTGGCGCGGCCTGCGCCCCAGGGCCGATGGTCGGCGTCGGATGGCGGTCAATGTGCGACTGGCGCCGGCCGAAGCGGTGGCGCATCTGCCGGTCCGCCAGTTCGACGGCCTCGACACCTTTGAAGACCTGCCGTCCACGGGGCGGTGCGTCCGCGATGTCTGGGCCTAGCGCCCGATCAGGCGCCGTCAGGGATCAGGGTCACCGTCACCTCGGCCGGATAGGACCACATCGCGCCGGATATCCCGTCGACGGCGTAGCCGATAGGCGACTGCACCCGGGAGCGGGATGAGAAGGACGAGGGGACCTGGACCGTCACGGGCCGGAACCCGGGGCGGTCGCAGCGCACGGTCAGGGGGCTTCGCGCCCGCTCGACCTGCGCGCGCCCCGGCGTGGCGAGCCTGGCGAGCACCTCGCCCCGGTCGTCGGTGACGACACATTGCGCACCCTGGACGCCCGGCGTGGCGATGGCGATCTCCTGACGCGTGCCCTGGGTCAGGGTCGCACACCCCGCCGCCAGCAGGACAAGGGACGCAGACAGCAGCGACTTGATCATGGGATCCTCGACGGGGCGCCAGGCGCAGCCGCCCGCACGCCCCGCCTTCTAGGCGACCGGACCGGCGGCGGGGAATGTCCGAAACTGCGGAAAACCTGCGTAATCCTCCGCGCCGCCGGGGCGGGCGGCCGGAGACTCGGACCCGTGGGTCCAAACGCCCGGCCGCCCCGCCGCCTCAGACCTGGGCCAGGCCGCCGTCGACGAAGACCTCGCCGCCGGTCATGAAGCTGCTGTCGGACGAGGCCAGGAAGGCGGCCACCGCCCCGGTCTCGGCCGGATCGCCCATCCGCCCCAGCACGGTGGAGGCGCCCATGGCCGCCAGGCCTTCGTCGCCCAGCACCTCCCGCGCCAGCTCGGTGGTGGTCGGCCCCGGCGACAGAACGTTGACGCGGATGCCGGTCCCCTTCAGGTCCAGGGCCCAGGTGCGCGCCAGGTTGCGCACCGCCGCCTTGCTGGCGCTGTAGATGCTGAAGGCCGGCGTCCCCATCACGCCCGTGGTCGAGCCGGTGAGGATGATCGACCCGCCCGCCCCCATCAGCGGCAGGGCCTTCTGCACCGTGAAGATCACGCCCTTCACATTGATATCGAAGGTCTGTTCGTACTGCTCGGGCGTCAGTTCGCCCAGCGGCGCAAACGAACCCGTGCCGGCATTGGCCAGCAGGATGTCGAGCCCGCCGCGTTCGGCCTTCACGGTCTCATAAAGCCGGTCGAGGTCGGCGAGATCGGTCACCGAGCCCTGAACGGCTCGCGCCGGAGGCCCCAACTCGGCCACGGCGTCGTCCAGCTGCCCCTGCCGTCGCCCGAAGAGGTAGACGAAGGCGCCTTCCTCGACGAACCGCCGGGCGGCGCCCAGTCCGATGCCGCTCGCCCCGCCGGTGATCACGGCGGTCTTGCCCTGAAGTCTGTTCACAATGTGCTCCTTGATTAAGGTTGCACAGAGCTGGCTTGGCGCCCACCTATCGACAAGTATGCACCTTTTGGTAAGTACCTAAAAATGTCCCACGATTCCTCGATCCCGAGCTGCACCCCGACCCTGCCCGGCTTCACCTGCGGCCTCGACGCGACCCTGCGGGTGATCGCCGGCAAGTGGAAGCCGCTGATCCTCTACTTCCTCGCGCAAGGGGGACCCACCCGCTATGGCGAGCTCCGCCGGGCCGTGCGTGACGCCAGCGACAAGATGCTGATCCAGCAGCTCAAGGAGCTGGAGGCCGACGATCTGATCAAGCGGACCGACCACAAGGAGGTGCCGCCGCGGGTGGACTACAGCCTCACCCCGCTCGGCCTCAGCCTGGCCCACGCCCTCGTACCCCTCTGTACGTGGGGCACGGAAAACATGGCCGAAGTCACCCGCGTCTTCGCCCAAAGGGCGGCCGCGCGGGGGTGAGCCTCAGCGGCCCTCGGCGTCGACGACGATGGTCACTGTCTTGCCCCGGGACAGGGGCTCCCAGCCGGCGCCGATCGCTGAGGCGATGGCCCGGGCCACCAGCTCGGTTCCGATCTGCGAGGGCTGGAGCTGAGGGGCGCCGTACTTGGGCTGGCGACCGGGGGGAAACTCCACCACCGCTTCGCGCTGGCCCTCCTGGTGGCGCACGGCGATCGCCATGCCGCGCCAGCCGGCCGTGTCGCTGGACCACTGGGGCTGGCGCTGGATGCGCCAGACATAGGCCTCCCCCTCGACCTTGATCTCGAACTCGGGATTCTGGTTGGTTTTCGCCATGGCAGGCCCTTAGCCCGGCAAGCCTGTCTCGGCCACCCCTCGCCACCTGCCTGAAGAATGCGCCGCGGCTTCTCCACTGCGTCCGGCCTTCTTGGCCGTCTAGCCCCGCAACCCCGCCATCAGCACGCTGATCAACCGCCGGGCACTGGCCTCCCAGTCGGGCTGCTCATAGCCGTAGCTGAAGCCGACCATGGCCCGGAACAGGTCCTGCGGCCCGATGTCGGGGCGCACCGCGCCGGCGGCGACAGCGGCCTCCAGCAGGCGGTTCATGGCCTCGCTCACCGCCGCCCCGCCGCTGGCATAGGCCAAGGCGCCCTCGCCGGCCGAGGCCTGCAGGGCCGGCGCGATCACCCGCTTGGTCGCCATATAGTCCACCAGCAGGTGCAGCCAGGCCTCCAGCGCGGCGCCGGCCGGGCGCTCGGCCAGCAGGCTCGCCGCCGAGGCCGCCAGTTGCTCCACCTCCCGCCGATAGACCGCCGCCAGCAGAGCGTCGCGGCTGGGGAAGTGGCGATAGAGGGTGCCGATCCCCACGCCTGCGCGGCGGGCGATGTCCTCCAGGGGCGTCTCCGCGCCGCTGGCGGCGAAGGCGGCCTTGGCCGCCGCCAGCAGTTGCTCGCGGTTGCGTTGGCTATCGGCCCGCAGCTTTCGTGGCTTTTCCAGCGGCTCGCTCAATGATGTCCCCTTGAAAACGGAGGAAGCCTCCGCATATTACCGGAGGTCGCCTCCGTTTAATATGGGCGGGCGGCCCCCTGAACACGATCCCTTCCTAACGGAGAATAAGTCCATGAGCGGACAATTTGGAGCTGCCTCCACCACCGACGAGGTCCTGGCCGGCCACGACCTGTCGGGCCAGCGAGTGCTGGTCACCGGCGTTTCAGCAGGCCTTGGGGTAGAGACCGCCCGGGTCCTGGCCGCCCGCGGCGCCCATGTGGTCGGCGCCGCCCGCGACCTGGCCAAGGCCGAGCGCGCCACCGCCGACGTCCGCGCCCAGGCCGCGAACGGTGGCCGGCTGGAGCTGGTCGAGCTCGATCTCGCCAGCCTGGCCAGCGTGCGGGCCTGCGCTGAGGCCCTCCTGGCCAAGGGCGAGGCTTTCGACGTGATCATCGCCAACGCCGGCGTCATGGCCGCCCCCTTCGGCCACACCGCCGACGGGTTCGAAACCCAGTTCGGGACGAACCATCTGGGACATTTCGTGCTGATCAACCGGCTGGCGCCCCTGCTGCTGGCCGGCGCGCGGGTGGTGGTGCTGTCATCGGCCGGGCACCGCTATTCAAACGTCGACCTGGACGATCCCAACTTCGAGACGACGGAATACACGCCCTTCGGCGCCTATGGCCGCTCAAAGACCGCCAACGCCCTGTTCGCCGTCGGATTTGACCAGCGCCACCGGAGCCGCGGCGTACGCGCCACGGCCGTCCACCCGGGCGGCATCCGCACTGAGCTGGGCCGCCACATGACCCAGGAAACCATGGACGCCCTGGTCGAGGAGCTGAACCGCAACGCCCCGGCCGGCGAGGTGGGATTCGAGTGGAAGACGATCCCGCAGGGCGCGGCGACGACGGTATGGGCCGGCTTCGTCGCGCCGGCCGACTCGGTCGGCGGCCGCTATTGCGAGGACTGCCATGTGGCGCAGGTAAAGGACGGCGGCCTCGCCGTCCGCGACGGGGTGCGGCCCTACGCCGTCGATCCCGCCAACGCCGCGGCCCTCTGGGCCAAGAGCGAGGAAATGGTCGGCGAAACCTTCTGAAGCCTGGCCGGCCCCTGCGGGGGCCGCCGGCCGTGACCCATTTGCGGGCCACGGCCGGCGATAGGAAGCGCCGCGCCGACTGGGGACCTGGAACGCCGCACCGCGCCAGCGGTCCGCGGGCTCATACCCCTCAGCGGGGCCAGGTCTCAGGGTCCATGGCCAGGACCTCGCCGGCGAAGTGCAGGCCGCCGCAGATCAGCACGTGAGGCGCTGGACCTTCGACCGAAAGCGCCGCGACCAGGGCGGCCGTGACGTCGGAGGCGGTCTGCGCCGCGAGGCCCGCCGCCCGGGCGGCCGCAGCGATCTCCTCGGCCGGGGCGGCGTTGGGGGAGTCGAAGCTGGTGGCCACGACGCGGGGGGCGAGGTCGGCGAAGGGAGCGAAGAAGCCCTGGGCGTCCTTGCGGGCGAACATGGCGCTGACCAAAACTACGGGCCGCGGGTCCCGGGCGGTCAGCCGCGCCACGGCCTGGGCCAGAGCCGCGCCGGCATGGGGATTATGGCCGCCATCGAGCCAGAGATCGGCCCCGCGTTCCTGGGCCATCCGGCCCAGCGCGCCCCCACGCAGGCGCTGGAACCGGGCGGGCCAGACCGTAGTCGCCAGCCCCCGGGCCATGGCGTCTTCATCGATGCGGGCCTCATTCAGGGCCAGCAGGGCGGCGACCGCCAAGCCCGCATTGTCGAACTGATGGGGTCCAAACAGGGCCGGCGGCGGCAGATCCAACAGCCGCTCGCCCGTCTGCACCAGCAGGCGCCCGCCGGCCTCCCAGGCGTCGAAGTCCCGGCCCATCAGGGTGAGCGGCGCGGCGAGCTGCGCCGCCTCGGCCTCGATGGCGGCCAGGGCCTCGTCCATCTGGCGGGCGACCACCACGGGGCGGCCGGCCTTGATGACGCCCGCCTTCTCCCAGGCGATCTTGGACAGTTCCGGCCCCAGCATCTCAAGGTGATCATAGTCCACCGGGGTGATCACGCTGAGCGCCGGCGCCTCGAAGATGTTGGTGGCGTCGAACCGGCCGCCCAGGCCGACCTCGATCAGGCAGAGGTCGGCCGGCGTCTGGGCGAAGGCCTGCAGGGCCAGGACCGTCGTGATCTCGAAGAAGCTGATCGGCTCGCCGGCGTTGGCCGCCTCGATTTCGGCGATCAGGGCCTCCAGCCGATCATCGGTGATCAGGTCGCCGGCCACCCGGATGCGTTCAGCGAACCGCACCAGATGCGGCGAGGTCAGGGCGTGGACCCTCAAGCCCGCGGCCTCGGCCATGGCGCGCATATAGGCCACCGTCGAGCCCTTGCCGTTGGTGCCGGCCACATGGATCACCGGCGGCAGCCGACGTTCGGGATGATCCAGGGCGGCCAGCAGGCGCTCGACCCGGCCGGTGGTCAGGTCGATCAGGCTGGGATGATTGGCGCGCAGGCGGGCGATCACCGCGTCTGAGGCCCGGATCGGATCATACATGGGCGAGGGCTCGCGCGGCGGGGCCTTGGGGGAGGACAGCTTTGAAGAGGATCAGGCGGCTGTTGAGCGGGCGCGTCCCATCATCAGGGTGGTGAGGATCGAGGCGAGCATGGCCGGCAGGTCCGGGCGGCTGACCACCCGGTCGACCATGCCCCGCTCAGCCAGGAACTCCGAACGCTGGAAGCCCGGGGGCAGGATCTCGCGGATGGTCTGCTCGATCACGCGGCGCCCGGAAAAGGCGATCATCGCATTGGGCTCGGCCAGGTGCACATCGCCCAGCATGGCGTAGGAGGCGGTGACGCCGCCGGAGGTGGGGTCCGTCAGCACGACGATATAGGGCAGGCCCGCGGCGCGCAGCTCGTTCACCGCCAGCGTCGTGCGAGCCATCTGCATCAGGGAGAGCGTCCCCTCCTGCATCCGCGCCCCGCCCGAGGCGGTGAAGATGACGAAGGGGCATTGGCGGGCGATCGCCTCATGGGCGGCCTTGATGAAGGTCTCGCCGGCCGCCATGCCGAGCGATCCGCCCATGAAGGCGAAGTCCTGCACGACGACCACGGTTTCCAGGCCGCCGATCTTGCCGACGCCGATGGCCATGGCGTCCTGTTCGCCGGTGGCCTTGCGGGCCGCCTTCAGACGCTCGCCATAGGGCCGGTCGTCGGGGAATTTCAGCGGGTCTTCGACCACCTGCGGGGTGGAGATCTTTTCGAACGCGCCATCATCGAAGGTGATGGTCAGACGGTCCTTGGCGCCTATGCGCATGTGGTGGCCCGATGGCGTCACCCACAGGGCGGCCTCCAGGTCGGGGCGATAGATCATCTCCCCGCTGTCGGGGCACTTGACCCACAGGTTCTCCGGCGTTTCGCGCTTGACGAAGGCGTTGCGGATGCCGGGCGCGATCCGCGACAGCCAGCCGCCCTGGGTCCCCTGGGGACGTGCAGGCGGGCGGGCGGGTTTTTCGTTCTTCGGGTCTGCCATGAATTCGATCTAGGCCGGGAGGGAGGTTCTGGCCCGGCGCACAGCCTCGGCCAGGGCGCGGACTTTGGAAAGAACACGCGCGGTCACGTCTTCGTTCATGGCCAGGGCCTCGGCCACCTCGTCCACCAGGGCCGAGCCGACCACCGCGGCGTCGGCCACCTGGGCGATGGCGCCGGCCCGCTCAGGCGTGCGGATACCGAAACCCACCGCCACCGGCAGGCCCGAGGCGGCGCGGATGCGGGCCACGGCCGGGCGCACGGCCTCGGCGTCAGCCTCCTTGGCGCCGGTCACCCCGGTCACCGAGACATAGTAGACGAAGCCCGACGTTCGCCGCAGCACCACCGGCAGGCGCTTGTCGTCCGTGGTCGGCGTGGCGAGACGGATCAGGGAGATGTCGGCGGCGTCCAGGGCGTCGGCCAGGGGATCGGCCTCCTCCGGCGGACAGTCGACGATGATCAGGCCATCGATCCCGGCCTTGGCCGCGGCCTGGGCGAAGGCCTCGAACCCCCAGGTCACCAGCGGGTTCAGATAGCCCATCATGATCAGCGGCGTGACATCGTCGCCCTGGCGGAATTCCGCGGCCAGGTCGAGCACGCCCTTCAGGGTCATGCCGTCCTTCAGGGCGCGCTGGGCGGCCTTCTGGATCGGCGGCCCCTCGGCCATGGGATCGGAGAAGGGGAAGCCCAGCTCGATCAGGTCGGCCCCGGCCGCGGGCAGGCCCTTGAGGATCTGGAGCGCGGTGGCGCGGTCGGGATCGCCGGCCATCACATAGGCGACGAAGGCGGCTCGGTCCTGCGCCTTCAGGGCGGCGAAGCGGGCCTCGATACGGGATTTCGTCAAATCGTGCGTCCCAGGTGGTCGGCCACGGTGGCCACGTCCTTGTCGCCCCGGCCCGACAGGTTCATCACCACGATCCCGCCCTTGCCGACCTCGCGGGCGATATCGGGCAGACGGGCGATGGCGTGCGAGGATTCCAGGGCCGGGATGATGCCCTCCAGCTCGGCGCAGAGCTTGAAGGCGTCCAGCGCCTCGATGTCGGTGGCGGTGAGATACTGCGCCCGGCCCACATCGTGCAGCCAGGAATGCTCAGGGCCGATACCTGGATAGTCGAGGCCAGCCGAGATGGAGTGGGCCTCGGTGATCTGGCCCTCGGCGTCCTGCAGCAGATAGGTCTTGTTGCCATGGAGCACGCCGGGGCGGCCGCCGTTGATGGCCGCGGCGTGCCGGTCGGTGCCCATGCCGTCGCCGGCAGCCTCGACCCCGATGATCCGCACCGACTCGTCGTTCAGGAAGGGGTGGAAGGTGCCGATGGCGTTGGAGCCGCCGCCGACGCAGGCGACCACGGCTTCGGGCAGGCGGCCTTCGGCCTCCAGGATCTGGTCGCGGATCTCGCGGCCCATGATCGCCTGGAAGTCGCGGACCATCATCGGATAGGGGTGCGGGCCGGCCGCCGAGCCGATCAGGTAGTAGGTGTCCTCCACATTCGTGACCCAGTCGCGGAGGGCCTCGTTCATGGCGTCCTTGAGCGTCGAGGCGCCGCTGGTCACTGGCGTGACCTCGGCGCCCAGCAGGTTCATGCGGAACACATTGGGCTTCTGCCGCTCCACATCGACGGCGCCCATATAGACCACGCACGGCAGGCCGAAGCGGGCGCAGACCGTGGCCGTGGCGACCCCGTGCTGGCCAGCGCCGGTCTCGGCGATGATACGGGTCTTGCCCATCTTCCGGGCGAGCAGGATCTGGCCGATGCAGTTGTTGATCTTGTGCGCGCCGGTGTGGTTCAGGTCCTCGCGCTTGAAATAGATCTTCGCCCCGCCGAAATGCTCGGTCAGGCGCTCGGCGAAATAGAGCGGCGAGGGGCGGCCCACATAGTGGGTCAGCAGGCCCGACAGCTCCGCCTGGAAGGCTGTATCTTCCTTGGTGGCCAGATAGGCGGCCTCCAGGTCCAGAACCAGCGGCATCAGCGTCTCAGCCACATAGCGGCCGCCGAACTGGCCAAAGCGGCCCTGGGCGTCCGGATAGGCGGCGAAGTCGTTGGGCGTGGCGGGCGGAGTGGGGGCGTTCACAGGTCGGCGCGTCCTTGCAAAATGCTCGTCATGCGCGGCGCACGGCGTCCAGGAACGCCGTGATCAAGGCCGGGTCCTTTAGTCCGGGACCGCGTTCCACGCCAGAGGAAACGTCCGCCGCAGGCGCGCCGGACAGGGCGATGGCCTCGGCCACATTCCAGGGATCAAGGCCCCCGGCCAGGAACCAGGGGCGGGCGAAACGGCGGCCGATCATCAGGCTCCAGTCGAAGCGTGAGCCAGTGCCGCCGGGGATAACGGAGTCTTGCGGGGGCTTGGCGTCGAACATCAGGTGGTCGGCCGCGCCCTCGTAGCGGGCGGCGGCGTCCAGGTCGGACGCGCTGGAGATCGACATGGCCTTGATGGTCTTGGCGCCGATTCGCACCCCCACGGCCCGCACCCGTTCGGCGGGCTCCTTGCCGTGCAGCTGGATGAGGTCAGGGTTGAGCGCGGTTTCGATCCGGTCGAGCAGGGCGTCGGAAGGATCGACGGTCACCGCCACGATCTGGGCCCGGCCCCGGGCCGGCTCGGCCAGGCGGGCGGCGTCCGCCAAGTCGATATTGCGCGGGCTCTTGTCGAAGAAGACGAAGCCGAGATAGGCCGCCCCGCCGTCCAGGGCGGCGCTGACCGCCTGCGGCGTCGACAGGCCGCAGATCTTGGTGGCGATGCGGGGAGGGCTCATGGTCCCGTGGATTAGGGGATGGCGGGGCCTTAGGGCAAGCGGCCTGGCGCCTCAGGCCTTGGGCGCGCCGCTGCTCTGAGCGCCATTCTGGGCCTTGAGCTGGTCGCGGATCTCCATCAGCAGCACCTCGGTGGCGGTCGGCTGTGGCTTGGCCTCTGGAGGCTGTTCGGCCTCCTTGCGGCGCATGGAATTGACCAGCTTGACCAGCATGAAGACGGCCCAGGCGACGATGACGAACTGGATCACCGTGTTGATGAAGGCGCCATACTGGATGGCCACCTGCTCGATGGCGTCGGTCGTGGGGTCCTCGGGTCGGAGCACCCATTTGAGCCGGGAAAAGTCGATGCCGCCGGTCATCAGGCCGATGGGCGGCATGATGATCTGGTCGACCAGGCTTTTGACGATGGAATTGAACGAGGCGCCGATGATCACGCCCACGGCGAGGTCGATGACATTGCCGCGGGAAATGAATTCGCGAAATTCGGAGACGATACTCAAGGCCGGGACTCCTCCGGGCGGATCATAACAGACGGGCGCCTCAGGCCGCCGCCCTAGTCAGCGTTCAGCCGCTCGCGCAGTTCCTTGCCGCTCTTGAAGAAGGGCACGTGCTTGGCGCGGACGTCCACCGGCTCGCCGGTGCGGGGATTGCGGCCCGACCGGGCGTCGCGGGCGCGCACCGAAAGGGCGCCAAACCCCCGCAGCTCGACACGGCCGCCCTCTTCCAGGGCGACAATCATCCGCTCCAGGATCACGCCCACGACGCGCTCGATATCGCGCTGCGTCAGATGGGGGTTTTCCTCGGCCAGGCGGGCGATCAGTTCAGATTTGATCATGGGTCTTTTTCGCTCTTTCGGCGGCCGCGACCATGGGCGAGTCCCTGGGGATGATCAAGGCTCGATCCGGTCAAGCTTCGCCGCAAGCCCCGGCTCGCCCAGGAAATCGACCAAGAAAAAGGCCCTGCCCGGAATGCCGGACAGGGCCTCATTCAGCCTACGAGAGACGAAGGACGCTTAGTCCTTGCCGCCCTTTTCGCGCAGGGCCGCACCCAGGATGTCGCCCAGGGAGGCGCCGGAGTCCGACGAGCCGAACTGCTCGATGGCTTCCTTTTCCTCAGCCATTTCCAGGGCCTTGATCGACAGGGACAGGCGACGAGCCGCCTTGTCGACATTGGCCACCTGGGCGTCGACGCGGTCGCCCACGGCGAAGCGCTCGGGGCGCTGGTCGGCCCGGTCGCGCGACAGGTCGGACTTGCGGATGAAGGCCGTCATCGGGGCTTCTTCATCGCCCAGACGCACTTCGATGCCGCCGGTGGTGACCTCGGTGACCGTGACGGTCACGGTCTGGCCCTTGCGGTAGGAATCGCCAGCCATCGGGTCGCCGGCCAGTTGCTTGATGCCGAGCGAGATACGCTCCTTCTCGACGTCGACGTCCAGGACCTGGGCCTTGACCATCTCGCCCTTCTGGTAGCGCGTGATGACTTCCTCGCCGGGCGCGGTCCAGTCCAGGTCGGACAGGTGGACCATGCCGTCGATGTCGTTCTCCAGGCCGATGAACAGACCAAACTCCGTGGCGTTCTTGACCTCGCCCTCGACGGTCGAACCGACCGGGTGGGTTTCGAGGAAGGCGTCCCAAGGATTGGCCATGGCCTGCTTCAGACCCAGCGACACGCGACGCTTGGACGGATCGACGTCCAGGACGACGACTTCGACTTCCTGGCTGGTGGAGACGATCTTGCCCGGATGGACGTTCTTCTTGGTCCAGGACATTTCCGACACGTGGACCAGGCCCTCGACCCCGGCTTCCAGCTCCACGAAGGCGCCGTAGTCGGTGATGTTGGTGATCCGGCCGGTGAACTTCGCGCCGACGGGATACTTGGCTTCCACGCCGTCCCAGGGGTCGGACTGGAGCTGCTTCATGCCCAGCGAGATGCGCTGGGTGTCGGGGTTGATCTTGACGATCTGCACCTTGACCGTGTCGCCCACCGCCAGCACCTGGCTCGGATGGTTGACGCGCTTCCAGCTCATGTCGGTGACGTGCAGCAGGCCGTCGATGCCGCCCAGGTCCACGAACGCGCCGTAATCAGTGATGTTCTTGACCACGCCTTCGCGGACTTCGCCTTCCTGCAGCTGGGCCACCAGCTCGGTGCGCTGTTCGGCGCGGGCTTCTTCCAGGATGGCGCGACGCGACACGACGATGTTGCCGCGGGGACGGTCCATCTTGAGGATGGCGAAGGGCTGTTCCTTGCCCATCAGCGGGCCGACATCGCGCACGGGGCGGATATCGACCTGGCTGCCCGGCAGGAAGGCCGAGGCGCCGCCGAGATCGACGGTGAAGCCGCCCTTCACGCGGCCGACGATGGAGCCCATGACCGGCTCGTTCAGCGCATAGACGCCTTCCAGACGGGTCCAGGCCTCTTCGCGACGGGCCTTGTCGCGGCTGATGACCGCCTCGCCCATGGCGTTTTCGACGCGCTCAAGGAAGACCTCGACGGTGTCGCCGACCTTCAGGGTCAGGGTGCCGTCGTCCTGGGTGAACTCCTTCATCAGGACACGGCCCTCGGTCTTGAGGCCCACATCGATGATGGCGAAGTCCTTCTCGACGCCCACCACCTGGCCCTTGACCACGGTGCCTTCCATGAAGTCACGGCCGCCAAGCGACTCGTCGAGGAGGGCGGCGAAGTCGTCGCGGGAGGGGGAGAGGCTCATATCGTCAGCCATAGTGTTCTTTCGTTCGAATTGACGTCGGGCGCCTGGCCGCGCACGGTCCAAGGACGGAGTCCTGACATCAGGTTAGGGGTTGCAACCGAAAACGTGAGGCGGACCTCACGACATGAATTTGCCCGCAGCCGTACGAGGAAAAGGCGCGGTTGGATTTGCTCGGCCAGTCTTCCGGTTCAGGGAGCCTGGCGGGCGCGCGCCGCCTCGACGATGCGGCGGGCCGCATCGGCGGCCTGCTCTATAGTCATTTCGGAGGTATCCAGCAAGGCCGCGTCGGCCGCCGGCCGCATGGGCGCAGCTTCCCGCCCGGAGTCCCGGGCGTCGCGGCGATGGATATCGGCCAGCACCTCATCCAGGCTGACGCTTTCCCCCTGGCCGGTGAGCTGGCGCCAGCGGCGCTCGGCGCGGACCTCCGGCCGGGCGGTGACATAGAGCTTGGCCCCGGCGTCCGGACAGATGACCGTGCCCATGTCGCGCCCATCCAGCACCGCCCCGCCGGCCTGGGCGGCGAAGGCTCGTTGCAGCTGCAGGAGCACCTCGCGCACCTGCGGATGGACGGCCACCCGGCTGGCGGCTTCGCCGGCGCCGCGGGTGCGGAAGGCCGGGTCGGCCAGGGTCTCTGCGGTCAGACGCCCGGCCACCGCGGCGGCGGCGGCGGCGTCATCCAGATCGCCCCCCTCCCGCTCCAGCAGTACGCCGACGGCGCGATAGAGCAGGCCTGAGTCCAGCACCGGCAGGCCGAACCGGCGCCCCAGGCCCGAAGCGATGGTCCCCTTGCCCGAGGCGGCCGGTCCGTCGACGGTGATCACCTGGGCGCCGCTCATGCGGGGTGAAGCTCGGCGGTCTCGATCTGGCCGCCCAGGCCGCGCATCATCTCGACAAAGCCCGGGAAGCTGGTGGCGATCATGCCCGGCTCATCGACGCTGACCGGGCGATCGGCGGCCAGTCCCAGGATCAGGTGAGACATGGCGATGCGGTGATCCCCGTGGGTGGTGACCCGCGCCCCGCCGGCCACCGGATGATTGGCCCGCACGGTCCCATTGACGATCAGGCCCTCGGCCTCCTCCTCCACGCCCACCCCGCAGGCGGCCAGGCCCGCGGCAGTCAGGGCGATGCGGTCGCTCTCCTTGACCCGCATCTCGCCGATCCCGCGCATCACCGTCTGGCCCTCGGCGCAGGCCGCGGCGATCGCCAGGATGGGATATTCGTCGATCATGGCCGGCGCCCGCTCGGGCGGCACGACCACGCCGCGCAGGGCCGAGTGGCGGGCGGTGACGTCGCCCACCTGGTCGCCGCCCTCTTCGCGGACATTCTCGATCACCAGATCGGCGCCCATCTCCTGCAGGGTGAGAAACAGGGCCGCGCGCAGGGGGTTGAGCAGCACGCCTTCCACCGTCACCTCGGATCCGGGGGTGATCAGGGCCGCCACCAGAGGGAAGGCGGCCGAGGACGGATCGCCCGGCACCTTGACCGGGGCGCCGCTCAGGGCCTGGCCGCCGGGCACGGTGATCTTCCGGGCGCCGTCGGCCATCAGTTCGACCTCCACCTGGGCGCCGAAGGCCCGCAGCATCCGTTCGGTATGGTCCCGGGTGGCCTCAGGCTCGATCACCTGGGCGCCGCTCGCCGCATGCAGGCCCGCCAGCAGCACAGCCGACTTCACCTGGGCCGAGGGCTCGGGCAGCCGGTAGGCGATGGTCTTCAGATTCCCGCCCCGCAAAGTGAGCGGCAGCCGGCCGCCCGACCGGGCGATCCAGGTCGCGCCCATCTCGCCCAGCGGCTTGAGCACCCGGTTCATCGGCCGGCCCCGCAGGGAGGCGTCGCCGGTGAAGGTGGCGTTGAGGTCAAAGCCCGCCGCCGCCCCCATGATCAGCCGCACGCCGGTGCCGGCGTTGCCGCAGTCGACCACGTCGGCCGGCTCGGCGAAGCCCCCCTGGCCGACCACCCGCCAGGCGCCGTCCTCCAGGCGCGTGACCTCAGCCCCGAAGGCGGTCATCGCCTGGGCGGTGCGTTTTACGTCCTCGCCCTCCAGCAGGCCGGAGATTTCGGTGGTCCCGCGGGCCATGGCGCCGAGGATCAGGGAACGATGGGAAATCGACTTGTCGCCCGGAGCGCACACACGGCCCCGCAGCGGGCCGCCGCGCGTCGCGGTCAGTCCTGCCGCCGTCATGAAATAAGACGCCTCCTCAGGGCCTTCAGGTGTTCCGTGGGGCTTTGCTTTTGACAGCCGCTCTGGCGCGTGGCAAGGGAGCCGGCTTCCGACAAACCGCACTCTGTAGGGGATCGCCCACGTGGCAAATCCAGAGTTGGGCGCCAAGCAGGTTTGCCCAAACTGCCAGGCCAAGTTCTACGATCTGACCAAGCGCCCGGCCGTGTGCCCGAAGTGTCAGACCGAATTCGACCCGGACGAGGCGGTCAAGAGCCGTCGGGTTCGCGGCCGCGCCCCGGCGCCTGAGCCGGAGGCCGAGGTCGAAGACAAGGTCAAGGCCCGTAGCGCCGACGACGACGAGGACGAGGACGAAGAGGCCGACGCCCCCGAGATCGACGAGGATATCGAAGACACCGTCGTCGAGGATGACGAGGACGAGGACGCCGAGCCGGTCGAACGGGTCGCCAAGAAGAAGACGCCCGATCCCGATCTGGCCGATCTCGATGACGACGACCTCGACGACGACGACGAGGACGAAGCCGTGCCCTTCCTCGAGGAAGAGGAAGAAGATTTCGACGACTCCGACATCGATGGAATCCCCGAACCGGACGAAGATTGAGGTCGCGACGAAAAGCCCTGAAAATGGTGCTTGATCGCAGTCAGACCTTTGACTAGGTTCCGCGCCTCTTCGGACGGCCAGCCCGCCCGAAGAGCCCAGGACCTGGGGCTATAGCTCAGCTGGTAGAGCGCTTGAATGGCATTCAAGAGGTCAGCGGTTCGACTCCGCTTAGCTCCACCATGGAGGCCCGCAGTTAACGCTGCGGGCCTTCGCCTTTTGGGGGTGCGGCATCGGTCGCAGGCTTGTGTTCGCCGCCCAGCCAAGGCATAGCCGTCCCTATCGACGGACCTGGCTTTGACCGGGTGGCTCGGCCGGGCGCCTATCCCCCGGACAACTGACGGCTCGTCTGAGGCGCATCTCCGCCCCGGGCCCGCGAAACGACTGATCCCAACCTATGAACCTGCTCGCTAATCTGCGGCGCGATTGGCTGTCCAATGTGCGCGGCGACGTCCTGGCCGGCATCGTGGTGGCGCTCGCCTTGATCCCGGAGGCCATCGGCTTTTCGGTGATCGCCGGAGTCGACCCGCGGGTCGGCCTCTACGCCTCCTTCTCCATCGCGGTGATCATCGCCTTCACCGGCGGGCGGCCCGGCATGATCTCGGCGGCGACGGCGGCCATCGCCCTGCTGGTGGGCGACCTCGTGCGCGACCACGGGGTGGAGTACCTGTTCGCCGCCACCGTGCTGATGGGCGTTTTCCAGGTCGGCGCTGGTCTCGCCAGGCTGGGCGGGCTGATGCGCTATGTGTCGCGCTCGGTGATCACCGGCTTCGTCAACGCGCTCGCCATCCTGATCTTCATGGCCCAACTTCCCGAGCTGATCGGCATGGGCTGGCAGACCTACGCCATGGTGGCCGCCGGACTCGGGATCATCTACCTCTTCCCCCGCCTGACGCGGACCGTCCCCTCGCCGCTGGTGGCCATCGTGCTGCTCTCGGCCCTGGCCATCTATCTGGGCCTCGACGTCCGCCGGGTCGGCGATCTGGGGGAGCTGCCCACCGGGGTTCCCTTCCTCCATCTGCCGCAGGTCCCGCTGACGCTCGAGACCCTGCAGATCATACTCCCCTATGCGGCGACCATGGCCGTGGTCGGCCTGCTGGAGAGCCTGCTGACCGCCACCATCATCGATGACCTGACCGACACCGGTTCGGACAAGAACCGCGAGTGTCGCGGCCAGGGGATCGCCAACTTCGCCACCGGCTTTCTCGGCGGCATGGGCGGCTGCGCCATGATCGGCCAGTCGGTGATCAATGTGAAATCGGGCGGTCGAGGCCGGCTTTCGGCCCTGGTGGCGGGGTCGTTCCTGCTGTTCCTGATCGTCGTCCTCGGTCCCTGGGTGGCCCAGATCCCCATGGCCGCCCTGGTGGCGGTGATGATCATGGTCTCCATCGGCACCTTCAACTGGGGCTCGATCCGCAATCTGCGCAGCCACCCCTGGTCCTCGTCGGTGGTGATGGTCGCCACGGTGGTCGTGGTGGTCGCCACCCACGACCTGGCCCGCGGCGTGCTGGTGGGCGTGCTGCTGAGCGGCATCTTCTTCGCCCGCAAGGTGGCCCGCCTCCTGACGGTGGAAAGCCTGCTGTCGGAGGACGGGCGCACCCGGCGTTACAATATCGAGGGTCAGGTCTTCTTCGCCTCGTCCGAGACCTTCTCGGCCGCCTTCGACTTCAAGGAGGTGATCGAGCATGTGATCATCGACGTGTCCCAGGCCCACTTCTGGGACATCTCCGCCGTCGGCGCCCTGGATCGGGCGGTGCTGAAATTCCGCCGCGAAGGCACGAGCGTCGATATCGTCGGCCTCAACGCCGCCAGCGCGACCCTGGTCGATCGCTTTGGCGTCCACGACAAGGACGGCGCCGAGGCCGGGCTCGGCGCGCACTAGATTCTGAGGTTTGCGCGCGTTTCTACCGTAAAACCGGAGCCCACTTTTACGGAACGCGCTTGAGGAGGGAACGACCGTGAAGAAGATTCTCTGCGCCATCGACGCCTCGACCTATGGTCCCAGCCTCTGCGACCACGCCGCCTGGTTCGCCCTGCGCGCCGGCGCCGCCGTGGACGTCCTGCATGTGCTCGACCGGGCCGAGCGGGGCTCTGGCCCTGGCCTCGACCTGTCGGGCAGCGTCGGCCTTGGGGCCAGCGAGGCCCTGCTGGAACAGTTGACGAAGGCCGACGAGGCCCGGGCCCAGGCCGCCCAGGCCCATGGTCGCGCCATGCTGGAAGGCGCCAGCGCCCGGCTGAAGGCCGCCGGCGTCGCCGAGGTGAACCTCGTTCACCGCCACGGTGAAGTGGCCGACACCCTGATCGAGCTCGAAAGAGACGCCGACCTGGTGATCATCGGCAAGCGCGGCGAGAGCCAGAACTTCGCCGAGGGCCACCTGGGCGCCAAGGTCGAGCGGGTGGTGCGCGCAAGCATTCGACCCATCCTGGTGGCGCCGCGAGTCTTCATGCCGATCACCCGGGTGGTCGTGGCCTATGACGGCGGCGCCAGCGCGACCAAGGCCCTGGACCATGTGCTGCAGAGCCCGGTCTTCACGGGCATTGAGGTTGTGGTCGCCATCGTCGGCGAGCCCGGCGCCCAGCGGGACGCCCGTGTCCAGGCCGCGCAAGGTCTACTGGCCGGGCGCCCGGCCGCTTCGGTCAAGGCCCTGGAAGGGGATGTGGAGGCCGCGCTTAAGGGCGAGCTTCGCCAGGGCCAGGGAGACCTGCTGGTGATGGGCGCCTATGGCCATTCGCGCATTCGCGACCTGATCGTGGGCAGCACCACCACCGCCATGATCCGCACCGGCAAGGTCCCGGCGCTGCTGTTCCGCTAGCTCCGGCGCCGCCTACGCCGGCTGAATCCGGCCAGATATTGAAACGGAGCCCTTGGATCGCCAGATAATCATCAACCGGAAGACTCGCGCCAACCCTGGGCGAGGCTTTCGGGGAGTCGCTTGCTACTTGAGGACTCGAAGGACAGATGAGCCGGACGATTCTATTCGATAGCCCCTACCTGCTTGGCTTCGAGCACACCCGGGCCCTGATCGAGCGCGCCGCCAAGGCGGCCGCCGAAGCCTATCCGCCCTACAATGTCGAGGATCTCGGCGAGGGGCGGCTGCGCATCACCCTGGCGGTGGCCGGGTTCAGCCCCGACCAGCTGCATGTCAGCGTCGAGGACCGCCAATTGGTGGTCGCCGGCCGCCGGGACGAGGCGCACAAGGACGACGACGCCTATCTGCATCGAGGCATTGCAGGCCGCGGCTTCCTGCGCAGCTTCGTCCTGGCCGACCGCGTCGTGGTCGATGGGGCGAGCCTGGAGCACGGCCTGCTGCATATCGACCTGGCGCGGCCCGAGCCCGAGACCGCGATCAAGCGAATCCCCATCCGGACGACGGGCTGAGCCGGCTCAAGCTCCGTCTTCATCCTTTCGCCGGCCCCAAGCGGCGGCGAAGCCTTGCGTCCGGTCCTCGGCTGAACCGGCGAGGACCCAGGCGCGTTGTATGTATCTGGAGGTGGTCATCATGACGCCGATTTTAACGACTGAAGACTTCGCCGCCCTGGGCGCCCCGGACCTGGTCTATGTCCGGCCCGTCAAGGCGGCTGAAATTCTCGCCACCGTGTCCGAGAGCGACGCCATGCCGTTGCAGCTCGATCCCGAGCGGACCTTCTATGCGGTTCACCGGGCCGATGGCGAGCGTCTGGCTGTGTTGACCGACCGCAACGCAGCCATGGCCGCCGCCCTGGCCCACGAACTTGCGCCCGTCTCGGTCCACTAAAAGCTAGGCCCCGGCTGCACAGGCCGGGGCGACTACGCCGCCGAAGGGGCGGCCTCCTGCACCAAGAGGGCATAGAGGGCGTCCGGCGTACGCGCCTGGCGCAGATGCTCGCGCAGATCGAGGCTCCGCATCATCCGTGACACCCGGGCCAGGGCCCTCAGATGCTCGGTGCCCGCGTCCGGCGGGGCCAGGAGGGCGAAGATCAGGTCGGCGGGCTGGTCGTCCACCGAGTCGAAGGCGACCGGATGATCCAGGCGGAGGAAGACGCCGCGAATGCGATCCAGCCCCTCGATCCGAGCATGGGGCACGGCAACGCCATAGCCGATGCCCGTAGACCCGGCCTGCTCGCGCTCGGCCAGGGCGTCGAGGACCACGCCAGCATCGAGGCTGAAGTTGCGTCCGGCCAGCTCGGCCATGTGAGCCAGGATCTGCCGCTTGTCGGTCGCGCCGACCCGCAGCGCTATGGCGCTGCGGTCAAGGATGTCGCCGATCTGCATGCTTGGTTCGGAAGGCCTGTTCTTACGGATCCGAACCTTAAGACCGATCTTTCAGGAAACCAGAGAGGGCGGCGCCGCCTCAGGCTGCGCCGTCTGCTCCGTTCCCGTTCACGGACTTTGTGCGTTCGGGGTCAATCCAGCCGATATTCCCGTCGGGCCGGCGATATACCACGGACAATCCGCCGTGAGCGGCGTTCCTAAACACGATTGTTTGAGTTCCCGTCAAGTCCAGGTCCATGACCGCCATGGAGACGGTCATTGTGCGGATGGGCTTTTCGGTCTCGGCGATGACCATGCTGGCCGGGGCGCTGTCCGAGGCGCCGCCATCCTGGCCATCCTCCCAATCGGATTCGTCCTCGCCCTCAGGGGTGCGGAGCACGAAATAGGAGGCGGTCTCGGCCTGCTTGGCCAGGGCCTGCTGATGATGATCCTTCAGCCGGCGCTTATAGCGCCGGACCCGGGTCTCGATCTTCTGCAGGGCGGAATCGAACGCGGTGTGCGCATCGGTTCCGGCGCCATGACTCTGGAGCTGCTGCCCCGAGGCCAGGGTCAGGGCGCAGTCCACCTTGAAGGTGTAGCCCTCGCGACTGACGACAACATCGGCGCCGCCGCCTTCGCGGTCGATATATTTGCCAATGCTGTTGGTGAGTTCGTCGGTGACCCGCAAACGCAGGGCCTCTCCGACATCGACGTGCTTGCCGGTGACATGGACTTGCATACGCACATCAACGCGCCTGCAGCCCGAAGGTGTCAAGTCCATCAGAACGCAGAGAGCGCCGCCGCCAGAAGCCTGTGGATAACCCCGGCAGCCAGGGCGAGAACCGATAAGCTGACCGCCGCCATGACATAGCCGGCCAGGGCCAGAATTCCGTCACGCTGCACCAGGGCCAGACCAAACAGACTGATCGCCGTGGCCGGCAGCAGGTTGCCGAGCGGCAGGGGCAGCATCAGCACCAGGGCCAGCAGGGTGCAGACCGCGCCGATCACCCGGTCGCCCACCGGGCCAAAGAGAAAGGTCAGGCGGGCCGTGGACACCCGCTCCACCTGGGCGACCCTGGGGATCAGCCGCGCGAACGCCGCCCGAAGCCGCCCCATATCGAGCGCCTGGCGTTTCAGTCGGGCCGGGAGCCAGGGCGTCCTTACGCCGGCGGCCAGCTGCGGCGTGAACAGCACCAGGGGCGCGCCGAGAAAGGTGGACGAGCCCGGCGGCAGGGGCAGCATGTTGGGGGCGGCGAAGATGAACAGCAGCACGCCAAACGAGCGGCGGCCAAAGCGCTGCAGGGTCTCGCCCAGGGTCTCGGCCGCATGGGTCTCGTCGCAGAGATCGGTGAGAATCTCCGAGAGGCTCATCCGACGTTCGGGGACAGTCGCGCTCAGGCTCATGGCGTTTGCTATGAGGCTTGGGACGCCCGCGGGCAATCCAGCCGCGGCGCAGCTCCCACTTTACAAGGCGCACGTCAGGGCCTATCGGGCGATCCATGCGGCATCTGGCCACCATGACCATGATTATTAAAACCACTGCGCTTGCGGGCGCAGGGGTCTGGTCGTGGCTGGACGCAGCCGACTGACGATCCCTGCTTGACCCCGCCGGAAGGATGGGGTCGCGACACGGAACGCCACCCCCTTCCGGCCAGACACCGGAGGCTCCCATGCCGCAATCCCTGTCCCCGACCCTCGACCACCCTGCGGCGTCGAAGGCCCGCGCGCCTCGCCCGCTGACGGTGGCCATTGTCGGCGCCACCGGAGCCGTGGGCGCCGAGCTGATCGCCTGCCTGGAGCGGCGGGACTTCCCGGTGGGCGAGCTTCGCCTGCTGGCCTCACCGCGCTCGGCGGGCCGCACCCTGACGTTCCAGGGCGCACCGGTGACGGTCCAGGCCCTGGGCGAGGCGAGCTTCGAGGGCGTCGATGTTGCCTTCTTCTCGGCCGGGGCCAGCCTGTCGCGGCGCTATGGTCCGGTCGCCGTCGCCGCCGGGGCCTGGGTGGTGGATAATTCCTCGGCCTTCCGCATGGACGCGGCTACCCCCCTGGTGGTGCCCGAGGTCAACGCCTGGCGGCTGGGGGAGACGCCGGGACGGCTGGTGGCCAACCCCAACTGCGTGGCGGCCATCGCCGCGGTGGTCCTGGCGCCCCTGCACGCAAGGCGGCTGATCGTGCGGCTGGTGGGCTCCACCTATCAGGCGGCCTCCGGCGCCGGGGCGGCCGCCATGGCCGAGCTGCGGGACTCCACCGCCGCGGCCCTGGCCGGCGAGGCCTACCCGCCCCAGGTCCTGGCCCATCCCTACGCCTTCAACCTGTTCAGCCATGACGCCGAGATCGATCCCGAGACCGGCTATAATGGCGAGGAGCTCAAGGTGATGGCCGAGCTGCGTAAGCTGCTCGCCGCCCCGGACCTGCCGGCCAGCTTCACCTGCATCCGGGTGCCGGTGCTCCGCGCCCACGCCATGGCACTGACCGTGCGGTTCGCCGAGCCGGTGAGCGTGGAGGAGGCCCGCGCCTGGCTGGCCGAGGCGCCCGGCGTGCGGGTGGTGGACGACCGCGAGGCCAACCACTTCCCCATGCCGGGCGAGGCCTCCGGCGCCGACGACGTGCTGGTGGGCCGGATCCGCACCGACCTGTCGGACCCCTCGGGCCGCAGCCTGTCCCTGTTCATCGCCGGCGACCAGTTGCTGAAGGGCGCGGCGCTGAACGCCGTGCAGATCGCCGAGACCCTGGTGAGCGCAGGCGAGGTCTAGACGGCTTCCTTCATCGCCCGCCGGCGCTCCACCGAGGAGGGAATCCGCATGGCTTCCCGGTACTTGGCCACGGTGCGGCGGGCGATGTCGACGCCGCCGGTCTTCAGGATTTCGACGATCTGATCGTCGGAATGGACGCCGGCGCCTTGCGCTTCGGCGTCGATCAACTGGCGAATCTTGTGGCGCACGCTCTCGGCCGAATGGGCCTCGCCGCCGGACGATGAGGCGATCGAGGAGGTGAAGAAGAACTTCAGTTCGAACAGGCCCCGGGGCGTGGCGATGTACTTGTTGGAAGTCACCCGGCTGACCGTGGATTCGTGCATGCCGATGGCCTCGGCCACGGTCTTCAGGTTCAGCGGCCGCAGGTGCTCGACCCCATAGGCGAGGAAGCCGTCCTGCTGGCGGACGATCTCGCTGGAGACCTTGAGGATGGTCTTGGCCCGCTGGTCGAGGCTGCGGACCAGCCAGTTGGCGTTCGCCAGACAATCGGCGACGAAGGTCTTTTCCTGGTCCGACCGCGCGCCGCCGGACACCCGGGCGTGATAGCGCTGGTCCACCAGCAGGCGGGGCAGGGTCTCGCTGTTCAGCTCCACCAGCCACAGGCCGCCGGGGCCTTCGCGAACGAAGACGTCAGGCGCCACAGGCTGGCTGGGCTCGCCGCCAAAGGCCGCGCCGGGCCGGGGCGTCAGGGCCCGAAGCTCGGCCAGCATGTCGCGCAGGTCCTCGTCGTCCACCTCGCAGGCGCGCTTCAGCCCCGCCATGTCCCGGCGAGTCAGAAGATCGAGATTGTCCAGCAGGGCCGACATGGCCGGATCGCAGCGATCACGCTCGATCAGCTGCAGCCTCAGGCACTCGGCTACGTCGCGGGCGAACACCCCGGTGGGCTCCAGGCCTTGAAGCTGGCCCAGCACGCTTTCCGCCAGGCCCAGGGCGCAACCCAGGCGTTCGGCGGTCTCGGCGAGGTCCAGGCGCAGATAGCCGCCCTCGTCCACACCATCGATCAGCACGGCGGCGACAGCGGCCTGCGCCGGGTTGAAGCCCAGCAGGGCGGCCTGGTCCTGCAGATGTTCGGCCAGGGTCTTTTCGTGGGCGGCCAGGCCATCGAGGCCGTCGCCATCACCTTCGAAGCTGCCGCCCTTGCCGGCCTTGGACCAGTCGATGGCCCCGCCGGCGTCTGCGGCCTCGGCGCCGTCGCCGGTAGCGCGTTCTCCGGGGGAGACCTCGTCGTGGCTGGCGTCCAGGTCGCTCTGGGCCGATCCGGCGGCGACCTCGTCCAGGGCCGCCTCGGCGCGGGCCTCCCCGGCATCGTCAGGCGCCTCCGGCGCGGGCTCGGGCTCGCCCTCGTCCCGGGCCAGCAGGGGATTACGCTCGAGCTCGCCCTCGACATAGGCCTCCAGCTCAAGGTTCGACAACTGCAGCAGCTTGATGGCCTGCTGCAGCTGAGGGGTGATGACCAGCCCCTGCCCCTGACGGACTTCGAGTCGCGCGCTGAGCGCCAAGTTTCAGCCCTCCTGGCCTGCTTCTTGCTGGAGAGGCTAGGCCGCCATCCCCCACCGATTGGTTAACCGCCCGAAGATGAGCTGCGGCGAAGCGTCCTTGGCTTGGGCGCCGGCGCGCCCTCGTGCTAGGCGCAGGGCCAACGAGAACGCTTCACAAGGGAAGACGCCAATGTCGGACAATGCGGCCCTGCGCCCCGAAACCCTGGTCATTCACGCCGGGGCCACGCCCGATCCGGTGACCAAGGCCCGGGTCACCCCGATCTACCAGACCACCTCCTACGTCTTCGACGACGCCGATCACGCCGCGGCCCTGTTCAACCTCGAAGCGGCCGGCAACATCTATTCGCGCCTGGGTAATCCCACCGCCGGCGTGCTGGAGGCGCGGCTGGCGACCCTGGAGGGCGGGGTGGCCGGCCTGGCCGTGGCCAGCGGCCACGCCGCCCAGCTCCTGGTCTTCCACACCCTGATGGAGCCCGGCTGCAACATCGTGGCCTCGCGCAAGCTCTATGGCGGCTCGATCACCCAGCTCAGCCAGAGCTTCAAGCGCATGGGCTGGGGGGTCACCTTCGTCGAGGAGCTGGAGCCCGAGGCCTTCGCCCGCGCCATCGACGACAAGACCCGGGCGGTCTTCATCGAGTCGATCGCCAATCCCGGCGGGGTGGTGATGGACATCGCCGGCATCGCCGAGGTCGCCCATGCCGCCGGCGTGCCCCTGGTGGTCGATAATACGCTGGCCACCCCCTATCTCTGCCGGCCTCTGGACCACGGCGCGGACATCATCGTCCATTCCCTGACCAAGTTCCTGGGCGGCCACGGCAATTCCATCGGCGGGGCCATCATCGACGGCGGCAAGTTCGACTGGACCGGCGGCCGCTGGCCCAACCTGAGCGCCCCCAATCCCAGCTATCACGGCAAGGTCTTCACCGAGGCCTTCGGACCGGCCGCCTTCGGGGTCGCCTGCCGGGCGCTTGGCCTGCGCGACTTAGGCCCCGCCATCTCGCCCTTCAACGCCTTCATGATCCTGACCGGCATCGAGACCCTGGCCCTGCGGATGGAACGCCACTGCGCCAACGCCCAGAGGGTCGCCGAATGGCTGCAGGGCCACTCGAAGGTCGCCTGGGTCTCCTATGCGGGTCTCCCTGGCGATCCGAGCCATGAGCGAGCCCGGCGATATGCGCCGAAGGGAGCCGGCGCGGTCTTCACCTTCGGCCTCAAGGACGGTTACGCTGCAGGCGTGAAGCTGGTGGGGGCGGTGAAGCTGTTCTCCCACCTGGCCAATATCGGCGACACCCGCAGCCTGATCATCCACCCGGCCTCGACCACCCACCGCCAGCTGGAAGAGGCCGACCAGCTGGCCGCCGGCGCCGGCGCCGACGTGGTGCGGCTCTCGGTGGGGCTGGAACATGTGGACGACATCATCGCCGACCTGGACCAGGCCCTGGCCGGGCTTTGATTGGGGAAGGGGCGGTCGGCTGCGGTGCGGCCGCCCTCCTCCTTCGAGGCCCTGCTGGCGCAGGGCGCCTCAGGATGAGGACGGAATGAGCTGCCCTGCGCCCCCTCATCCTGAGGTGTGAGCAAGGCGAGCCTCGAAGGACGCAGGCTCTCTCATTCTCGTCACCCTCGGGCTCGTCCCGAGGGTCCCTGTAGAGGGCAGGCGCAAGCGTCACGAGGGATCCTGGGCACAAGGCCCAGGATGACGGTGTTGGAGGGGCGCGCGCAGAGGTGGCCGCCTTGCGCGCCGCAGGCGTCCGAAAGACGAGCCACGAAGCACACGAAGACCACCAAGGAAGGCGCTGCGCCTTCGTGCCCTTTGTTTGCTTCGTGGTTGACCGAACTCCCGCCCTGCCCGGAAGGACGCAAGACCTGACCGCCGTCAGCCCCCGAAGCGGTCGCCCAGATAGACGCGGCGGACCTCGGGGTTGTCGATGATCTCCGACGGCGAGCCCTCGAACAGCAGCTCGCCAGCGTGGATGATCGCGGCCCGGTCGATGATGTCCAGGGTCTCACGGACATTGTGGTCGGTGATCAGGATGCCGATGCCCCGGGTCTTCAGATAGGTGATGACCTCGCGGATGTCGGCGATGGCCAGCGGGTCGATCCCGGCGAAGGGTTCGTCCAGCAGCATGAAGGACGGCTCGCTGGCGAGCGCCCGGGCGATCTCGACCCGCCGCCGTTCGCCGCCGGACAGCGAGATGGCCGGGGCGTCGCGCAGATGCTCGATATGCAGCTCTTCGAGCAGCTGGTTGACCGTGGCGCGGGCCTTGGCCCCGTCGCGCTCGCGCAGCTCGACCACGGCCATGACGTTCTGGGCCACCGTCATGCCGCGGAAGATCGAGGTCTCCTGCGGCAGATAGCCGAGGCCCATCCGGGCGCGCTGGTACATGGGCTGGCCGGTGATGTTCTCACCGTCCAGATAGATGGCGCCATAGTCGGCGGCGATCAGCCCGGTGATCATGTAGAAGCAGGTGGTCTTGCCCGCCCCGTTGGGACCCAGCAGGCCCGCCACCTCGCCGCGGGCCAGGCGCAGGGAGACCCCCTTCACCACGGGCCGGCCGCGATAGGACTTGCCGATATTGTCGACCACTAGGCCTTCGCCCAGCGCCGCCGCAGGGGCTTCCGTCGCCATCGTCTTGTCCAGCACTTAGGTCTCCTAGCGCTTGGCGGCAGGCTGGCCCTGCGATGCATTGGGGTAGAAGACGCCACGCACCCGGCCCTTCGAGCCGGCGCCCCGGGCGCTGGTCTCCATCCGGGCCTGGCCGGTGGCCACCTGGATCACCAGGCGCTCGCCGCGCAACACGTTCTGCCCCTGGGCGGCGACCACGTCGCCGGTCATGGTGATGGTGTCTGCGGCCGCGTCATAGACCGCCGCATTGGATCGCACCCGCTGCTGCGGGGTGACGTAGAAGACCGAGCCTTGCGCCTCCATGCCCTGGAGATCGCCGCAGCTGGCGTCGCCGGAGGTCGCGCCTGTGCGCCCCGGCGCATAGCGGATGCGCAGGACGTCGGCACGCAGCCGCGAGCCGTCCTGCAGGGCCTCGGCCGACCCGCGCCAGATGGCCAGACAATCGGCATTGATCACTTCCAGTTCGTCGGCGGTGATGTCGACGGGGGCGTTGGAGCCGCTGGCCAGCTGCGCCTGGGCCGGCGCCGCAGTCAGACCCAGGATCAGGCCCGCGGCCAGGATCGCCGGAAAGCGGGTCCGGGCGCCGGGTGCGTGAGGAAAATTCATCTTCAGACGCCTCATATTCGCATCATCGCGGCGAGTTCGGGGTGATCCGGCCGGTTACGCCGCCTTTGAAGACCATGCGCTCGCCCTTGTCGTACACGCCATAGGACCTAGCACGGATTTCGCCAAGCGGACCGGCGCCGGTGATCAATCCCTCGCCTTCCAGCACCCCGGTGGCGGTGTTGAACACCGCGCTCGGCGTGTCGAAGGCCGCCGCCTGATCGTTCAGAGTGACATCACCCTGAAGCCGCAGAATCCCATCGCCCTCATGAAAGACGCCTGAACGGGCCGAGAGCCGCATGGGGCTCAAGCCCTCGCCGTCCACCACCATGGCCGGCCGGTCCAGCACCACCCGCTGATAATCATTTTCGTCACGCACGGCGCTGGCCGCGGTGATCACGAAGGAGCGCCCCTGGATGTCGCGCCCCAGGAAGCGGGGGTTCACAAGGCGGATCGGCGCCTCGGCCTCCACCGGCCTGGCCGCCTGGCCCACAACGCTGCGATAGATCACCATGCCCACCAGGCTGAGCACGATGGCGGCGATCAGCAGCGGCAGCAGCACCCGAAGCTGGCGGATCAGCCGCGAACGGCGCCGCCATCTGGCCATGGCCAGGGCCGACGCCGGCCCGCGGGCCTCATATGCCAGGGCGCTCACCTGCGCCTCAACTATGGGCGAAGATGTCGGAGTCCTCCCACCCGGCCACGTCGAGGACGGCCCGATGCGGCAGGAATTCGAAACAGGCCCGCGCCAGGGCGTCGCGGCCCTCCCGGGCCAGCATGGCGTCCAGGCGGGCGCGCACCGCATGCAGGTGCAGGACGTCGGAGGCGGCGTAGGCCACCTGGTCGTCGGAAAGATTGGCCTGGCCCCAGTCCGAACTCTGCTGGGCCTTCGAGAGGTCGACGCCGACCATCTCGCGGGTCACGTCCTTCAGCCCATGCCGGTCGGTATAGGTCCGGGCCAGCTTGGAGGCGATCTTGGTGCAGTAGACGGGCGCGGTCATCACCCCCAGATGGAGATGGAACATGGCGATGTCGAACCGCCCGAAGTGAAAAATCTTGGTGATCGCCGGATTGGTCAGCAGGGCCTTCAGATTGGGCGCGTCATAGGTGGCCCGGTCGAGCTGCACCAGATGGGCGTCGCCGTCGCCGGCCGAGATCTGCACCACGCAGAGCGGGTCGCGCCCCAGGCGCAGGCCCATGGTTTCGGAATCCACCGCCACGGCGTCGACGCCCTGGAACAGACCGGCGGGCAGATCGCCCTTATGAAGGAAGTTGGCCAAGACCGCTTGCTCCGCATATGGCGCGGACTTCACCGCGGCTTCGGGCGTCCTGCGGGGGAAAGAAGGGCGACCACCCCCGGATGGACCTTAAGAGAGGGGTGGTGCCCAGGAGAGGACTCGAACCTCCACGGCCGTTAAGCCACTGGCACCTGAAGCCAGCGCGTCTACCAATTCCGCCACCTGGGCCCGGTCCGTCGGATCGGGAGGCGGGACTACTAAGGAAAAGCCAGACGGGCGTCAACGGACCTTTTCACACATCGCGCAAGTCGCATTGCGGCAAGGGGCGGCATCGTCTATCCGGGCGCTCAGGAACATTGGAAAACAACGGGCCGGGCCATGCAGGATCTCGTCACCGTCTTCGGCGGTTCGGGCTTTGTCGGTAGTCAGGTGGTGCGGGCTCTGGCCCGGGCCGGATATCGAGTGCGGGTCGCCGTGCGCCAGCCGGCGCGGGCCCATGACCTGCTACTACTGGGCGATGTGGGCCAGATCCAGGTGGTCCAGGCCAATATCCGCAACACCGCCTCGGTCGTCCGGGCGCTGGACGGCGCCCAGGTCTGCGTCAATCTGGTGGGCGTACTCTACGAGAGCGGCCGCCAGAAGTTCATGAGCCTGCACACCATGGGCGCGCGCAATGTGGCCCAGGCCGCCCGCGACGCCGGCGTGCGGCGCATGGTGCAGATCTCGGCCATCGGCGCTGACCCCGACGGCGCGTCGAAATACGCCCGCACCAAGGCCGAGGGCGAGGCCGCCGTGCGCGAGATCCTGCCCGATGCGGTGATCCTGCGGCCCTCGATCGTCTTTGGTCCCGAGGACGACTTCTTCAACCGCTTCGCGGCCATGGCCGTCCTGTCGCCGGCCCTGCCCCTGATCGGCGGCGGCAAGACCCGCTTCCAGCCGGTCTTCGTCGGCGATGTGGCCCGCGCTGTCGCCGCCGCCGTGGCCGACCCCGATGCGGCCGGCAAGACCTATGAGCTGGGCGGCCCGGCGGTCTTGACCTTCCGCCAGATCCTGGAGATGGTGCTGAGCCAGACTCAGCGCCGCCGCTTCCTGGTTCCCCTGCCCTTCCCGGTCGCCCGGATGATCGGCAAGGCCGCCGGCCTGCTGGCCATGACTCCCATCGCCCCGCCACTGACCGTCGATCAGGTCGAGCAGCTGCGGGTCGACAATGTCGCCGATCCCGCCCTGCCGGGGCTCGAGGCCCTGGGGGTGCGTCCCACGGCGGTGGAATCGGTGCTCGGGACCTATCTCTATCGCTATCGCAAGGGCGGTCAGTTCGCCGAGCCGCCGGAAGCCCCGGCGATCGGCGCCACCCCGGCATAGCGCGCCCGAGGCCGGATCAGGCCGCCGGTCTGCACCTGCTCGATAGCGTGGGCGATCCAGCCGGCGCAGCGGGCCACGGCGAACAGGGCGAAGGGCGCGTCCTTCGGCAGGTTCAGGACCTCGGCCAGGGCCACCAGGGCGAAATCCACATTGGGCGCCTGGCCGGTAGCCCCCTCGACCGCTCGCCGCAGGGCCGCCAGATCGGCCGGCGGCTCGAAGCGCGCCAACAGCGCCCGGGCGCGGGGATCGCCGTCCGGATAGAGGGCATGGCCAAAGCCCGGCAGGCTGCGGTCCTGCGCCAGTCGCGCAGAAATGGCGCCCGCCGGCCCGAGGGCGGCGGCCTCGGCCAGCAGCCCCCGCATCGCCGCACTTGCTCCCCCGTGTCTTGGGCCTGACAGGGCCGAAAGTCCCGCAAGGGCCGAGGCGGCCAGGGACGCGCCGGTGGACGCCGCCACCCGGGCGGCGAAGGTCGAGGCGTTCAGCTCGTGGTCGGCCAGCAGCACCAGGGCCCGACGGATCAGCTCGGCGCCGCCGTCGCCCCGGGCGCAGCCCCAGGCGGTTCCCAGCCGCTCATGGATCGCCCCGCTGCTGGCGGCGCCGGCCACCGCGTCGGTGAGCACGTCCAGCAGGGTGGCGGCCTCCACCGCCAGAGCCAGGGGATGGCGGCCCAGGGCCGGCGGATCGAGGCCGGCCCGCTCGGCGAGCGCCAGGAAGGCCCGGGCGCGCATGTCCTCGCCCCCAGGCGGCGTCCCCCGGGCGCTCCGCTTCAGGGCCGCGCCATCCCCGCCGCGCAGCAGGCGGGCGACGGACTCCAGCGTCTGGGTCTCCGCCAGGACGACGGCCTCCCGCCCCCGATAATAGAGCCGGCCCTCGACCACCGTCGTGATGGCGGAGTCCAGCACCGGCTCCCCCCAGGCGATGGCCCCGGCCGCCACGGCGGCGGCCTTGCGGCCCCGGGATTTGCGCTCCGCCAGGCCCGCCACGTCAGCCGCTCGGTAGAGGCTGCGCCGGGGATCGGCGGGATCAGGGCGTGCGCCCACCCGCCCCCGGCTCGCATAGGCATAGAGGGTCTGGCTTCGCACCTTCAGCCGGGCGCAGGCCTCTTCGGCGCCGATCCAATCCGTCATGGGCTTACATTGATTATATTGATCAAGATTGACGACGAAGCTTGGCGGCGGACATTCGGGGGCGCAAGTCGAAACTGGAGCCTCCCCATGAACGCCCATGCTTCTGCGCCCCCTGAAGGCCTTGAAGGCGTCGTCGCCGCCCGCACCGTGCTGTCCGAAGTCGATGGCCAGGCCGGCCGTCTGATCATCCGCGGCCGTTCCCTGGACGGCCTCGCCGGCCACGCGACCTTTGAAGACCTGATCGCCCTGCTCTTTGCGGGCTTCTTCGAAGATCTGCCGACGGATCTCGGCGCTGCGCTCGGCGGCGCCCGGGTCGAGGTGTTCGCCGAGGTCGCCCATCTTGACGCCGGTCTCCTGGCCCGCGAGCCCGTGGAAGCGGTTCGCGCCCTGATGGCCCGGCTGGCCGATGGCGATGATCTGACCACCGCCCTGCGCCTGATCGCAGCGCCTGCGGTCTTCACCCCGGCCGTGGTCCGCGCCCAGGCCGGCCAGGCCCCGATCGCGCCCGATCCCGCCCTGCCCCACGCCGCCGACATCCTGCGGATGCTGACCGGCGCCGCCCCGACCCCCGTCCAGGTCGCGGGCCTCGACGCCTATCTGGTCACCGTCTCCGACCATGGCCTGAACGCCTCGACCTTCGCCGCCCGGGTGGTGGCCTCGACCCGGGCCGGGCTGACCTCGGCGGTCCTGGCCGGGATCAGCGCCCTGAAAGGCCCGCTGCACGGCGGCGCGCCAGGTCCGGTCATCGAAATGCTGGACGGCATCGGCCAACCGGAAAACGCCCGGGCCTGGATCGAGGCGGCCCTGGCCCGCGGCGAGCGGCTGATGGGCTTTGGCCACCGGATCTACCGGGTGCGTGACCCCCGCGCCGATGCGCTGAAAGGTCCCGTGCGCGCCCTGGCGGCGAGCGGCGGCGGCGGGGCTGGCCGCGTGGCCTTTGCGGAAGCCGTCGAGGCCGCCGCCCTCGACATCCTCAAGACCCACAAGCCCGATCGCCCCCTGGACACCAATGTGGAGTTCTATACGGCCCTGCTGCTCGAGGCCCTGGACTTCCCGCCCTCGGCCTTCACCTGCGTCTTCGCCATGGGACGGGTGGCCGGTTGGCTGGCCCATGCCCGTGAACAGCTGGCCGGCGGGCGGCTGGTGCGGCCCCAGTCGGTGTATGTGGGGCCAGAGCCGCGGAAGGCCGCCTGACGCCCAAGGCCGCCCAAGGCGGAAAATCCTCCTGGGGCGCCGCACGGCGAAGGTTTAGGGTCGGGGGATCATGACCGCCGCCGACCCGCCTCCCGCCACAGCCCTGACGCCGGCCCAGACGGCCGCCCTGACCCGCAGGATCACCCTGCTGTCCGTGGCGGTCGCCCTGACCCTGGTCGGCCTGAAGACCGCCGCCTGGCTGGCCAGCGGGTCGGTGGCGGTTCTGGCCTCCCTGGCCGATTCTGGTCTCGACCTGATCGCCTCGCTGATCACCTTCTTCGCGGTGCGCTACGCCGTAGCCCCGCCGGACGCCGAGCACCGGTTCGGTCATGGCAAGGCCGAGGCCTTCGCCAGCCTGATGCAGGCGGGCCTGGTCTTCGCCTCGGCCGCCCTGGTGGGCCGCGAGGCCATCGCCAGCCTCCTCGATCCTCAGCCCATCGCCCACGGCGGCTGGGCCATGGCCGTCATGGCCGGCTCCATCTTGCTCACCGGGCTGCTGGTGGCCGCCCAGACGCGGGTGCTGCGCCAGACCCAGTCGGTGGCCGTCTCCGGAGATCGGGCGCACTACTTCTCAGACCTGGCCTCCAACCTCGCCGCCCTGCTCGGCGTGGCTGGCGCGGCCTTGCTGGGATTCACCAGCCTGGATGGCGCGGCCGGTCTGGTCGTCGCGGCCATCCTGGTCTGGGCCGCCATCGGCGTCTTCCGTGAGGCCGCCCACCAGCTGATGGATCACGAGCTGCCCGAGGATCAGCGGGCGCTCATCGTGCGGCTGATGACCCAGGACGCCCGGCTGACCGACATCCACCAGCTGCGCACGCGGGCGTCCGGCCCCTATGTGCACATCCAGATGCACGCCGACCTGGACCCCGACCTCACCCTGGACGCCGCCCACCAGGTGATTGTCGAGGCCGAGCACCGGCTGCTGAAGCACTTCCCCGCAGCGGACATCCTGATTCACGCCGACCCCCGCGGCCGGGCCGAGCCCCACGGCGGCGCCTTCGCTGAACCCCCCGCGACCTGACGCCGCAGACGGCGAAGGGCCCCTGGATGTGGCGCCCAAAGCGGGAAAGTCATGGGCTTCGTAAACGCGCCCTTAAGGCCCCTGCGGGTTTATCGAGCCCTGATCAAACTGTCCGCATTCGCGGCGAAATGCCGGCATGAGCGTCCAACGCACCCTCTATCATTTTCCGCTCGACCCGGCCTCGCGGCAGGTCCGTCTGGCGCTCGGCGAAAAGCGCCTGGCGTTCGAGGACGTGGTCGTCCGCTATTGGGAGCAGCCCGATGATCTGTCGGCGCTCAATCCCTCGGGCCTGACGCCCGTCCTGGTCGAGGAAGGCCCCAATGGCCGCCTGGTCCTGTGCGAGGGCCGCGCCATTCTCGACCATCTGGAAGAGGCCTATCCCGAGCCCGCCCTGCTGGGCCGCGAGGCCGCCGACCGGGCCGAGGCGCGGCGGCTGCTGCAGTGGTTCGACCGCAAGTTCGACTATGAGGTCGGCTCCTTCCTGCTGCACGAGAAGATGGAAAAGCGCCTGCTGCGCATGGGGGCGCCGGACCTGGCCGCCCTGCGCCGGGGGCGCGAGGCCCTTCGTCATCACCTGACCTATCTGACCGGCCTGCTCGCCGAGCGCGACTGGCTGGCCGGCCGCCGCCTGAGCCTCGCCGATTTCGCCGGCGCCTCGCACCTGTCGGTTATCGACTATTTCGGCGATGTGCCCTGGCGCGACTTCGCCGCGGTCAAGACGTGGTACATGACGGTGAAGTCCCGCCCCTGCTTCAGGCCGTTGCTCGCCGATCGCTGGCCGGGGCTCGCGCCCGCGGCCCATTATGACGACCTCGATTTCTGAAACCCCTGAAGAGCTGATCCGCCGCCAAGCCCTCGCCCTGGGCTTCGACGACTGCCGCCTGGCCCGGGCCGACCAGCCCTGGAGCGCCGGCGAGCGTCTGGCTGAATTCGTCGCCGAAGGCCGCCACGGCGAGATGGCCTGGCTGGAGACCACGCTGGAGCGGCGCTCTCATCCCCGGGCCATGTGGGATGGCGCGCGCTCGGCCGTCATGCTGGGGGTCAATTACGGCCCCGACCACGACCCCCGCGACATCCTGGCTCATCCCGGCCGCGGGGCCATATCGGTCTATGCGCAAGGCTCGGACTATCACGACCTGATCAAGAAGCGGCTGAAGCAGCTGGCGACCTGGATGGCCCAGACCTTCGGCAGCGAGGTGAAGGTCTTCGTCGACACCGCCCCCCTGCTGGAAAAACCCTTGGCGCAGGCCTCGGGCCTAGGCTGGCAGGGCAAGCACACCAACCTCGTCTCCCGCCAGTTCGGCTCCTGGCTGTTCATCGGCTCGGTGCTCACCTCGCTTGAGCTCAAGCCCGATCCGCCGGGCGAGGACGCCTGCGGTTCGTGCCGTGCCTGCCAGGACGTGTGCCCGACGGCCGCCTTTCCCGCCCCCTATCAGCTCGACGCGCGGCGCTGCATCTCCTACCTGACCATCGAGCTCTCCGGCCCGATCCCACGGGAGTTCCGCCAGGCGTTAGGCAACCGCATATATGGCTGCGACGACTGCCTGGCGGTCTGCCCCTGGAACAAGTTCGCGCAAGACGCCCGCGAGCAGCAGCTCCAGGCCCGCGAGGTCCTGAAGGCGCCGCGTCTGGAAGACTTGGTCGCCCTGGACGACGCGGCCTTCCGCGCCCTGTTCACCAAAAGCGCGGTCAAGCGCCTGGGCCGCGACCGCTTCGTGCGCAACGTCCTCTACGCCATCGGCAACAGCGGCGACGCCGGAATGGTCGAGGTGGTGAGGGCGCGGCTGGATGACGAGGCAGCCGTCGTGCGTGGGGCCGCGGCCTGGGCGCTGTCACAGCTGCTGGCGCCTGACGCCTTCGCGGCCGAACGGGCGCGGGCCCTGCCAGAGGAGGTCGATGAGGGCGTGCGGGCGGAGTGGACCCTGACGCCCGCCTAACTCATGGGCGGCGGCGTCCAGGCTCACGCTCATCACCCCTCCGCCAGCGCCCCACCGCCGTCTTGCTCGGGCTCGACCCGAGCATCCATGCACACGGTCCTGGCCGAGGTGTTCATGGGCCCTCGGATCAAGTCCGAGGGCAACGAGAGGGGTGATGCCCTGCGTCCTTCGAGGCTCGCCCGCTCGCACCTCAGGATGAGGGAGGTGGTGATGCGTCTCAGCCCGCCCTCATCCTGAGGCGCCCTGCGTCAGCAGGGCCTCGAAGGACGAGGGCGGTCGCAATGTCAGCGCCCTCAGTCGGCATAGACCGCCGCGCGCTTCTCCATGTTCGACATCACCGCTTCCTTCTGGTTGGGGGAGCCGATCACCGCCCCCTGCTCGGCGCTCTCGGCCAGCAGGATGTCGTGCTGGCTAGCCGGCGTCTCCGCCAGTTCGATCAGCCGCTTGGCGCCGCGGATCGCGGTCGGGCTCTTGCCGGCGATCTCGCGGGCCAGGGCCAGGGCCTCGGCCAGGGGATCGGCGCAGACCCGGGTGGCGAAGCCCAGTCGCTGCGCCTCTTCGCCGTCGAAGATGCGGCCGGAATAGGTGAGCTCGCGGATCACATCGCCGCGGGCCAGATGGCGCATCAGCACCATGCCGCCCATGTCGGGCACCAGGCCCCACTTGATCTCCATCACCGCCATCCGCGTGTCGGCGGTGACGAAGCGCATGTCCGGGGCGAGCGCCAGTTGGAAGCCGCCGCCGAAGGCCACCCCATGCACCGCCGCGATCACCGGGACCGGCTGTTCGCGCCAGACCATGACCGCGTGCTGGGCGCGGTTCGAGCCGCCGGCTGAGCGCTTGGGCGTCAGCAGGGTCCCGCCATCGGCGGCCCCGCGGTTGCGCTCGCCCGAAGCCATGGCCGCGAACGAACCCATGTCGAGGCCGGCGCAGAAGGCGCGGCCCTCGCCCGACAGCACCACGGCGCGGACGCCCTTGGTGGTCTTCAGCGCCTCGCCCGTCTCGATCAGGGCCGAGAACATGGCGTCGTCCAGGGCGTTCATCTTGTCGGTGCGGACCATGCGCACGTCGGCGACGCCGTCCGTGATCTCCACCTTCACCCGATCGTTCATGAGCATCCTCCCGCATCTCCCGGCTTCAGCGCCGGTGTCGGGGAAAGACTGTCACGGATCAGCCGGGCGGGCGATGGCGGATGAGCGCTTCCTGGGTCGCCGAGGCCACCAGCCGACCCTGGCGGTTGAAGATCGAGCCCCGGTTGAAGCCCCGCCCGCCGGAGGCCGAGGGGCTGTCCTGCACATAGAGGTGCCAGTCGGAGAAGTCGCTGGGCCGGTGGAACCACAGGGTGTGGTCGAGGCTGGCCACCTGCAGCTCGCCGTGCGGGACGGGATGGGGCCGCAGGCTCGCATCCAGCAGGCTCATGTCCGAGCCATAGGCGAGCGCGCACTGGTTGACCGCCACGTCGCTCCCCACTGACTGCCGCGCCTTGAACCAGACATTGTAGAGCGGGGCCATGGGTTCGGTCTGGTCACGGCGCTGCGGATCGATGGGACGGACCTCCACGGGCCAGTCCCGGTCCCGCGGCGGAATCCCGTCAGCCTCGCGCAGCTGCTCCTCGTTCAGCAGCTCTTCCGGCGGCGTCACCACGGGCGCCCGGTCCTGGTGCTCGAAGCCTTCTTCGGGGACCTGGAAGGAGGCGGCCAGGTTGAAGATCTGCTTGCCGTTCTGGATGGCGGTCACCCGGCGCACGGAGAAGGAACCCCCGTCCCTGGCCTGGTCCACCTGGAACAGGATCGGGATGGACGGGTCGCCCGGGCGGATGAAATAGGCGTGCATGGAGTGGCAGAGGCGACCCTCGATGGTGCGATAGGCCGCCGTCAGGGCCTGGGCCACCACCTGGCCGCCATAGATGCGCTGGCCTTGCCGGGCCGGCGTCAGGCCCCGATAGAGATCCAGCTCGATCTGCTCGAGATTGAGGATCTCCAGCAGTTCGTTCTGCGGTTCGCTCATTCGAAACGGGCCTCCGGCATGTCCTTCAGGCGGGGCAGGACCTTGTCCTTGTCCGAGGTGATCGCCTCGGCCGGATCGACCGGCCAGTCGATGGCCAGGTCCGGGTCGTTCCAGAGAATTCCACCTTCGCAGTCCGGCGCATAGAGGCCGTCCACCTTGTAGAAGAGCTCGCAGTCGTCAGTCAGCGTACAATAGCCGTGAGCGAAGCCGCGGGGGACCAGCAACTGCTCGCCCCCCTCGGCGGTCAGTTCGGCGCCCACCCACTGGCCGAAGGTCGCCGAGGCGGGCCGCACATCGACGGCGACGTCATAGATGGCGCCGCGCAAGGCCCGGATCAGCTTGGCCTGGGCATGCGGCGCCGTCTGGAAATGCAGGCCCCGCACCGTGCCCTTCCTGGCGCTATAGGCCTGATTGTCCTGCACGAAATCAAAGGTCACACCGGCCTCGCCCAGGGTCCTGCGGCTCCAGGTCTCGGCGAACCAGCCCCGCGCATCGCCATGACGCTTGGGCGTGATAAGCAGAACCTCGGGCAGGGCGAGCGGGGTGATGGTCGTCATGGATCTCTACGAGTCGTTGTTGGAGCGATCCCTCGCATGAACGAGCCTTTCGGCGAAGACAAGGCGCCCCCTGCGGTGAGCGTGGTCATCGTGGCCTATAACAGCGGCGCGACGCTCGACCGCTGCGTGAGCGCCCTGGCCGCCCAGACCTTCGCCGACTTCGAGCTTCTGATCGTCAACAACGACTCGCCCCAGCAGGAAGCCGATCCGGCCGCCGAGCGGCTGGCCGGCGCCCGCGTCATAGAGGCCGGCGGCAATCTCGGCTTCGCCGCAGGGGTCAATCTGGGGGCGCGGGCGGCGCTCGGCCGCTGGCTGGTGCTGCTGAACCCCGACGCCTATCCCGATCCCGACTGGCTGGCGCAACTGGTGGCCGCCAGCCGGCGTCACCCGACGGTGCTCTCCTTCACCTCCCGCCAGGTCATGGCCCAGGACCGCCGCGTGCTGGACGGCCTGGGGGACGTGATGTCGGCGCCCGCCATCCCCTATCGCGGCGGCTATCAGACCCCCGATCCCGGCGACACGCCGGAGGGTGAGGTCTTCTCCCCCTGCGGGGCGGCGATGATGGTCGACCGCATCCTGTTCCTGAGACTGGGCGGCCTGGACGAGAGCTTCTTCTGCTACTGCGAGGATGTGGACTTCGGCTATCGCCTGCAGCTGGCCGGCGAGCCCACCCTGCTGGTCCCGGCCGCCGTGATCGCCCATGAGGGCTCGGCCTCCTCCGGCGGACCGAAGTCGGAATTCGCGGTCTTCCACGGCACGCGAAATCGCTTCTGGGTGCTGGTCAAGAACACGCCGGGCCTGTTGCTGCCGGTGATCCTGCCGCTGCATCTGCTGGCCTTTGCGGTGGTCAGTCTGCGGCCTCAGAACCGCTCGCTGCTCGCCGTCACCTGGCGGGGCTTCAAGGCCGCCCTGGCCGGGCTTGGCCCCGTCTGGACGAGCCGACGCCGCACCCAGGCGCTGCGCCGGGCCCCGGCCCTTCAGATCGCCCAGGCCATGACCTGGAACCCGAAGGACCTGTCGGGCCGCCGGGCGGTCATTCGCCCGCTGCGGCCCAATCGACGAGGCGCGCCATGAAGGCCCCGCCCCGCTCCATCTGAGAGACCTCGACGAACTCATCCGGCTGGTGGGCCTGGTCGATGGAGCCCGGGCCGCAGATGACGGTGGAGAAGCCCGCCTCCTGGAACTGGCCGGCCTCGGCGGCGAAGGCCACCACCCTCGCTGGGCCATTGTCGCCGGCCAGCCGTCGGGCGAAGGCCTCGGCCGCCCCATCGGTCTCCGGCGCCAGGGGCGGAGTATGCGAACGCTGGACCACCTCGACCCCGGTGTCGGGGAAGCGGGCCTTAAGCGCGGCGTCGGCGGCCGCGCAGGCGTCGAAGAAGGGCGTCAGCACCGCCTTGGGGTCGAGGCCCGGCGGGCTGCGCAGGTCAAACAGGAAGACGCAGTCCCGGGCCAGGATGTTCACCGCCGTGCCGCCGTTCACCTGGCCGACGGTGAGGGTCGCGTGCTTGGGCGTAAACGGCGAGGCCGGATCGGCGTCGCGCTCCAGCTGTTCGGCGAGGTCAGCCAGCATCCCCATCAGGCGGATGGCGACCATATTGGCCGAGGCGCCCAGCTGGGTCTGGCTGGAATGGGCCTCGTGGCCGCGGACCGTCACCCGGAAGGTGTTGATCCCCTTGTGGCCGCTGACCGCCTCCATATTGGTGGGCTCGCCGACCACCACCAGGGCCGGCCTCGGCAGCTCGCTGGCGATAATTCGGATCATGTCCGGGGCGCCGATACAGCCCACCTCCTCGTCATAGGAGAAGGCCAGGTGGACCGGCTTCTTCGGCTGGGCGGCCAGAACGTCGGGAATGGCCGCCAGGGACAGGGCGAGGAAGCCCTTCATGTCGCAGGTCCCTCGCCCGTACAGCCGGCCGTTGCGGGGCGTCACCTGGAAGGGATCCGACGTCCAGGGCTGGCCGTCCACCGGCACCACGTCGGTATGGCCCGACAGCACCACGCCCCCCGGAATGTCGGGGCCGATGGTGGCGATCAGGTTGGACTTGGTCCCGTCGGCGTTGGGAACCCGCCGGTGGGTGACCCCATGGCCGTCGAGATAGGCCTCGACCCATTCGATCAGGGCCAGGTTGGACAGTCGCGAGGTGGTGTCGAAGGCCACCAGGCGGTCGAGGATCTCGAGCGCCCGGGGGGTGAGGGTCTGGGGCGTGAGGGTCTGGGAGGATGCCATGGGCCAAGCCTAGACCTCTGCGCCGCCCCGCTCCAGCCATCGCTGCGCGTCGGCGCCACAAGACTGCCCCCGGGCCAAAAGCGCCCAGCATTCGCCCAGGGGCCGCTTCGTCGCTCCCGATGGGCGCCCACATCCTGGCCGCGTCTTTCACCGGGCGTTAAGTGGCGAGGAGCATGATTAATTCTCGTCTTGAGGGAGGCCGCGCCCCACGGGCGCCGGTTCAGTATCCATGAGTGGCCAGTCAGGCCGGTCGGCGCGTTGGATCGATGTGGCGCGCTTCCGCAAGCGGGACGTCCGGATCATCCTGCCGCTCACCGTCATCGCAGCCGCCGGCAGTCTCGTCTGGTTGGACCCGGTCTTCGTCGGCGCCTGGCTGAGCGTAAACATCGCCTTGCAACTCATCAGCCAGGCGCTCTGCCGGCAGATCCTGGCCCATGCCGCCCCCGCGCCGGGAGACGAGCGGGTATTGGCCGGCTTCACCTTCATCGAGACCCTGGGCTATGGCGCCATGCCCTTCGCCCTGCTGATGACCGGACAACAGAACGCCACCGTCGCGGCCATGGCCATGATCGGCGGCGTGGCCCTGAGCGGCGCTTCCGAGCTGCCGGCCTCGCGCAGGATCGCCGCGGCGGCCCTGGTGGGCATCGGCGTCATGGCCGCCGCCGGGCTCCTGGTCAGCCCTTACCATGGGGCGAAGATGTCACTGGCGGTGGCCTTCATCGCCGTCGTCGCCATGTTCGGCTATGTGCTGGAGGCGGCCCTGCATCGGGAGGCGATCGAGGGTCGACTGGCTGACGCCCTTGCCCAGGCCAAGGCCCAGGAGCAGGCCGCCGAGGCCGCCAACGCCGCCAAGAGCACCTTCCTGGCCACTATGAGCCACGAGATCCGCACGCCCCTGAACGGCGTTCTTGGCATGGCCCAGGTGATGGCGCGGGACGAACTGACCCTGAGCCAGCGCGAGCGCCTGGATGTGATCCGCCAGTCCGGCGAAGCCCTGACAGCGCTTCTGAACAACGTGCTGGACCTCTCCAAGATCGAGGCCGGCCAGATGGAGATCGAGGCCATCGCCTTCGATCTCGGCGCCCTGGTCCGCTCGGCCCGTTCGGCCTTTGCGACCCTGGCAGCCGACAAGGGCCTGGACCTCAGTCTCGATATCGCCCCATCCGCCTGCGGGATCTTCGAGGGCGATCCCACCCGTCTGCGGCAGGTGATCTACAACCTGGTCGCCAACGCCGTGAAGTTCACCGACCAGGGTCAGATCAGCCTGGGCGCCGAGGCCGGTCCGGAGGGCGTGCGCATATGGGTGGCCGATACGGGGCCGGGACTGGATGAGGCGCAGCAGGCCCGGCTGTTCGCCCGCTTCGCCCAACTGGACGCCTCCACCACCCGCCGGCACGGAGGCACGGGCCTGGGCCTGGCCATCTCGCACGAGCTCTGCGCCCTCATGGGCGGGACCCTGGGCGTGGTCAGCACCCCGGGCACAGGCTCTGTCTTCACCCTGGTCCTGCCCCTGCCCCGCCTGCGGGACGCCGAGCCGCAGGCCTGTCTTGAACCCGGGACGCCCGACACCGCCCTTGGGGGCCTTCGGGTCCTGGCGGCCGAGGACAACAGCGTCAACCAGGTGGTGCTGCGCGCCCTGCTGGCGCCCTTGGGCATCGAGCCGGTCATGGTCGCCGACGGCGCCGCCGCCCTCGCCGCCTGGGAGGCCGGGGACTGGGACCTGGTGCTGATGGACGTGCGCATGCCGGTGATGGACGGCCTGGCCGCCACCCGCGAAATCCGCGCCCGGGAGCAGGCCCAGAGCCGGCGCCGCACGCCGATCATCGGCCTGTCGGCCGACGCCATGGCTCATCAGGTCGACGAACTCCTGGCCGCCGGCATGGACAGCCATGTCAGCAAGCCCATCGACGTCAGCCGTCTCTACGGCGTGCTCGAGGCCGCCCTCTGAGCGGTCTCAGCCCCGCTGGACCCGGCCGGGACCTGGCAGCACGTCGATCAGCTCGATGCGGAAGATCAGCACGCTGTTGGGCGGGATCGGACCCTGGCCGGATTCGCCATAGCCCATCTCCGGCGGCACGGTGATGATCCACTCGTCGCCGGGCCGCATCAGGGGCAGCACTTCGAGCCAGGCCGGGATCAGGCCCGACAGGGGCATGGCCGCCGGCACGCCGCGCTCATAGGACGAGTCGAACACTTCGCCGTCGGCGAGCTTGCCCTCGTAATGGACCTTGACCTCGTCGGCCTCGGTGGGCTTCAGGCCTTCGGCCGGACCCGAGCGGACGATCTCGTACTGGACGCCCGAGGGCAGGGTCTCGACCCCGTCACGCTCGGCGTTCTCCTCCATATAGGCCGCAGCCTCGGAGGCGGCTTCGCCCCCCTGGGGGGAACAGGCGACCAGGGCGAGCGCCGCGGCCAGGGCGAACAGAGGGGCGAGCATCAATTCTATCCTTGGCTGGTGAAGGGTGGTCAGACGGCGCGGGGCGGATAGCCCCGCTCGCGCAGGGCTTCCATGATTTCCTGGGTGTGCTGGGCGTCGCGGGTCTCGATCATGATGTCGAACTCCGCCCCCTTGGCCGGCACGTCCAGGGCCAGGCGGTTGTGGGCGACCTCGACGATGTTGGCGCCCATCTGGCCGATGATCGCCGAGACATTGCCCAGCAGGCCCGGGCGGTCGTCGCCGATGATCCGCAGGGACACCAGGCGCTGCTCGCGCACCAGTTCGCGGGTCAGGACCGAGGCCAGCAGGCGGGTGTCGATATTGCCGCCGGTGATGATCAGGCCGGCCTTCTTGCCCCGGAACCGCTCCGGATAGGCCAGCAGGCCCGCCAGGGCTGCGGCGCCGGCGCCCTCGGCTACGGTCTTTTCCACATTGCAGTAGAGGGCCACGGCGCGCTCGAAGAAGGGCTCCTCGACCAGCAGCACCTCGTCGATCAGAGGCCGTGCGACGCCATAGCTGACGTCACCCACCTGCTTGACGGCGATGCCCTCGGCTATGGTCGCCCCGCCGGTTCCGCTGGCCCCGTTCACCCCGCGCATGCGAGCGGTGAAGGAGGGGTACATGGCCGGCTCCAGCCCCACCACCTTGATCTCTGGCCGCAGGTGCTTGGCTGCGGTGGCGCAGCCGGCGATCAGGCCGCCGCCGCCGATCGGGATGGGCAGGACGTCCAGGTCCGGCACGTCCTCGAGCATCTCCAGCGCCACCGTGCCCTGGCCGGCCATGACGTCCAGGTCGTTGAACGGATGGACGAAGACCAGGTCGCGATCCTCGCAGATCTGCTTGGCCCGGCCCGAGGCCTCGTCATAGCCCTCGCCCTCCAGCACCACCTCGGCCCCGAAGGCGCGGGTCTGCTGCACCTTCACGAAGGGGGTGGAGCGGGGCATGACGATGGTCACCGGAATGCCCAGGCGCGCGGCGTGATAGGCCAGGCCCTGGCTGTGATTGCCGGCAGACGCCGCGATGACGCCGCGCTTCTTCTCGGCCTCGGTGAGCTGCAGCAGCTTGTTGAGCGCCCCGCGCTCCTTGTAGGCGGCGGTGAACTGCAGGTTCTCGAACTTCACCCAGACCTCGGCGCCGGTAATCTCCGACAAGGTCCGCGACAGGCGGCACGGGGTGCGCTCGATGTGCCCCTTCAGCCGGTCGGCTGCGGCGCGGATGTCGTCGATGGAAAGCGTCATGAAGGTCGGTGGTCCGGGGAGGCCGCCCGAGAAGGCGCAGGCGGGAAGGCGCGCAACCTATCGGGCGCGGGCGCCCTTCGCAACGTCAGGGCCATGTCAGGCCGAGCGCAGGCCCCGCAGGCGGTCGACCCGGCGCATGGCCTTGCCCGGCAGCTCCGAGGCCGCGCCGAGCGGCAGGGCTTCGGCCGCGCGACGCAGGCTGTAGGCGGCCTGGCGCAGCAGGGTGGCGGGCGACAGCACGCCGACGAAGCCGTGGCCGACCCGGACCTCGGCATTGGCCAGTTCGCGCTTGAAGCGGTAGTCGCCGGCGCCCAGGTCCAGGCGGCTATAGGGGGTGTTATCCATCCAGCGCAGGATGTCCTGGAACAGCAGCAGCCCCGGCGAGGAACGCTCGAACTCAGGATTGTGGGCGATCAGCCAGCCGTGGATGGTGCGCCCGCTGCGCAGGTGCAGGTGCGCAGCCGCCAGCTTGCCGCCGATGTGCAAGGTGAAGAGGGTGGCGCCGAAGTCCGGATCACGGCTTTCGAACAGGTCGGCGAGCAACCGCCGCGTCCAGCCCGGCTGAAAGATGTCGAACTGGCCGGTGGCGCGCAGCTGCGCCCGCTTCCAGGTGATCAGCTGGTTGTAGTCGCTGGAGGAGCGACTGAAGGCGGTGAACACCACCTCCCCAAGCTCGCGCTCTGCCTTGCGGCGCTTCTTGTCGCAATCCTTGAGCAGGCCGACGCCGGCGGCCCGACGCTCGGCGGCATAGGCCTCATAGCTTTCGCCGACCTCGATCACATGGGAGACCGACTCGCCGTGGGAGAAGCCCTGGAAGGGGCCGACGTCGTCCAGCATGTGGCAGAAGTCCAGCCGCTGGACCCGAAGGGCCGAGACGATGGCCCGGGCGTCGATCTCCACGCCGGGCGCGGCCACCAGACCCTGATAGTCGCAGAACGGGGCGCCGGCCGGCAGGGCCGTGGCCCCGCCCACATGGGCGGCCATGAAGCCGAGATCCTGGGCGCCGTCGGTGACCACCGCCACCCGCACGCCGCGGGCCCCGCCGCCGGTGCGCGCCTGGGCCCGCTCCACCGCCCGCGCCCAGTGGGGCGAGAGGAAGGGGCTGTCATAGGCGCTGTCGGGCTGCTGGGTCTGCAACTCGGCCCAGCGCTGCAGACGTGCAGGCGTCAGGTCCTGGGGTCGGACGACCTCGATGTGCAGGGCGGACATGGACGGCGATACTCGACAGGGTTGCAGTCAAGCCACCCTACGCCGCCAAGAGTTTCCGGCGGGTTGCCGAAAGTCCCAGTTCAGGCTGCGCCGCGGTTTTCCCAATCGACGTCGAATTCCGACACCAGATGTCCCGGCGCCACCTCGGTCAGGCGGGGGGTATAGATGGGCGCCAGCGGATCGACGCTGACCCGCGAGGGCAGGAACCGAAGGGCCGCGGCCGGGTCCATGGGGCTCGGTGGCTCGCCCGTCAGCTTCAGCCGCTGGCGGTTGCGCTCCCGGTCCGGATCGGGGATCGGCGCGGCCGAGAGCAGGGCCCGGGTATAGGGGTGCTGCGGGTCGGCATAGAGCTTGTCGCGGTCGGCCATCTCCATCACCCGGCCGAGGAACAGCACCATCACCCGGTGGCTGATCTCGCGGACCACCGCCAGGTCGTGGCTGATGAAGATCATGGCCAGGCCCATCTCCTTCTGCAGGTCGATGAGCAGGTCGATGATCTGGGCGCGGATCGAGACGTCCAGGGCCGAAACCGCCTCGTCGCAGATCACCAGCCTGGGCTTCAGGATCATGGCCCGGGCGATGCCCACCCGCTGGTTCTGGCCGCCGGACAGCTCGTGCGGATAGCGGTTGATCAACTCCGGCGACAGGCCGGCGCGGGCCATCATGCCGGCCACCTCGGCGTCCCGGGCGTCGCGGTCCAGTTGCGGGGCGAAGATCTTCAGGGGCTCGGCGATGGAATCGCCGATGGTCATCCGCGGATCGAGGCTGGCCAGGGGGTCCTGGAAGACGATCTGCAGGTCCTTGCGGGCCGCCCGCATCTCGGCCTTCTGGGCGTGGGTGATGTCGCGGCCCATCAGGGTAACGACCCCGTCCGTGGGCTTGATCAGGTTCAGCACGGCCCGCGACAGGGTGGACTTGCCGCAGCCGCTCTCGCCCACCACGCCCAGGGTTTCGCCCTGGCGCACGTCGAAGGAGACGCCGTCCACAGCCCGCAGCTGGCGCATGCCGCCCATCAGGCCCTGGCGGATGGGGAACCAGACCTTGACGTCCTGGGCCTCGACGATCACCGGGGCGTCGGCCGCCACAGGCGCGACCATCGGCCGGCCGCCGCGGTCGGCGCGGTCCAGGCGCGGGATCGCCTCGAGCAGGTCGCGGGTGTACTGGACCTTGGGGGCGGCGAAGAGCTCGCGCACCGGCCCCTCCTCCACATACTGGCCGTCCTTCATCACGCAGACCCGGTCGGCGAGGCGGGCGATGACCCCCATGTCGTGGGTGATCAGCACCATGGCCGTGCCGGTCTCGCGGCCGAGCTCGGCCATCAGGTCGAGAATCTCGGCCTGGACGGTGACATCCAGCGCCGTGGTCGGTTCGTCGGCGATCAGCAGTTCAGGCCCGCCGGCCATGGCCGCGGCCACCATCACCCGCTGGCGCATGCCGCCCGACAGCTCGTGCGGATACTGGCGCAGGCGCCGGGCGGCGTCGGGGATGCGCACATGGTCCAGCCACTGGCGCGCCCTGGCCATGGCGTCGCTGGCCGAAAGGCCCAGGTGCAGCCGCAGGGGCTCGGCGATCTGCTCGCCGATCCGCACGTGAGGGGTCAGCGCCGTCAGCGGATCCTGGAAGATCATGGTCATCTTCGAGCCGCGCAGGCGGTTCAGCGCCCGGGGCTTCAGCCCCAGAATCTCCTGGCCCTGGAACCGCACCGAGCCGGTGGCCCGGCCGTTCTGGGCCAAGAGGCCCATGACCGTCATGAAGGTCTGGCTCTTGCCCGAACCGCTCTCACCCACCACGCCGAGGGTCTCGCCCCGGGCCACCTGCAGGCTCACCCCGCGCACGGCCTCGACGGAACCGTCATGGGTGTCGAAGGTGACCTTCAGATCATCGATCGCCAGGACGGGCGGGGCGGACTCGGGCACGGACAAGGGCGAACTCCAGATCGTCTTGCCCCGACCATAGACCGGGCGGCGCCCCTTGTGAAACAACCGGAACATCCATCGCCATCCCGCCGACCGGAGGCCCAGCCGACCATGTCCCCGCCCCATGCCTCACCGCCGAGGCCTGCCCTGTTCCTGGACCGCGACGGCGTGCTGAACCTCGACCGGGGCTATGTGTCGCGGTGGGAGGACTTCACCTGGGTCGACGGCGCGCGGGCGGTGGTGCGCGCCTTCAACCAGGCCGGCTGGTGGGTCTTCGTGGTCACCAACCAGTCGGGGATCGGCCGGGGCTATTATGCCGAGGCCGACATGCACGCCCTGCACGCGCGGATGGGCGAGGCCCTGGCGCAGGACGGCGCCCGCATCGACGCCTTCTACTGGTGCCCGCACCATCCAGACGCGGCCGAAGCGCGCTATCGCCACCCCGACCCGCCCGACCGCAAGCCCAATCCCGGCATGCTGCTGCGGGCCATGGCCGACTGGCCGGTGGACCGGGAGGCCTCCTTCATGATCGGCGACAAGCCCGGCGACATGGAGGCCGCGGCCCGGGCCGGCGTCGAGGGCCTGCTCTTTGAAGGCGGCGACCTGCGCGCCTTCCTCAAGGCTAAGGGCCGCCTGCCTTGAGGGCGCGCCCTGCGGCCGCCCTCGTCCTTCGAGGCCTGCTGGCGCAGGGCGCCTCAGGATGAGGACGGAATGCAGACGCCCGCACCCACCTCCCTCATCCTGAGGTGCGAGCAAGGCGAGCCTCGAAGGACGCACGGCCTCTCATTCTCGTCACCCTCGGGCTTGTCCCGAGGGTCCCTGTCGAGGGCGCGCGCGAGCGTCACGAGGGATCCTGGGCACAAGGCCCAGGATGACGGTGGTGGGGTGGAGGGGCCCTGCGACCGCCCTCGTCCTTCGAGGCCTGCTGGCGCAGGGCGCCTCAGGATGAGGACGGAATGAGACGCTTCACCCACCTCCCTCATCCTGAGGTGCGAGCGCAAGCGAGCCTCGAAGGACGCAAGGCCCCCTACCGCTGCTCCATCTGGTCGAGCATCCGCTCCAGGGTGGAAAGCTCGTCGGCCTCGCCCGGCGGCTTGTCCCAGCGCAGGCGGCTGATGCGGGGGAAGCGCATGGCCACGCCGGACTTGTGGCGGGTGGAGCGCTGCAGCCCCTCGAAGGCCACCTCGAAGACCAGCCCCTTGTGAGCCTCGGCGCGGACCGAGCGGACCGGGCCGAAGCGCTCGATGGTGTTGTCGCGGACGAACTTGTCGATCTCTTTCAGCTCGGCGTCGGTGAAGCCGAAATAGGCCTTGCCCACCGGCGTCAACACCCGCTCGCCCTCAGGTGCGATCGTCCACACCCCGAAGGTGTAGTCGGAATAGAAGCTGGAGCGCTTGCCGTGTCCACGCTGGGCGTACATCAGCACCGCGTCGATCAGGAACGGGTCGCGCTTCCACTTGAACCACGGCCCCTTGGGGCGGCCGGCCTCATAGATCGAGGTCAGGTGCTTGAGCATCAGCCCCTCGGCGATCTGCGGATCGCCGGCCGGGGGATCGGCCCGCAGGTCAGCGAGCTCAGCCCAGGTCCTGAAGGGCTGTAGGGGCGAGAGATCGATGCGCGGGTCGGCCAGCTTCGCCACCAGGGCTTCCAGCCGGGCGCGACGTTCGGTGAAGGCCAGGGTGCGCAGGTCGTCGCCCTCCAGGGCCAGGACGTCATAGGCGCGGATGGCGGCCGGGTAGGCCCGCAGCATCTTAGCGTCCACGGTCTTGCGGTTCAGCCGCTGCTGCAGGTCGCCGAACGGCGCCACCACGCCCTCGCGCCGGACCAGCAGTTCGCCGTCCAGGGCGCCTTCGAAGTCCAGCGCCTCGACCACGTCGGGAAAAACCCCGGAGATATCGTCGCCCGTGCGGCTGTAGAGCCTGCGAATTCCCTGCTCGCTGACCGCCTGGATGCGGATGCCGTCCCACTTCCATTCCGCCGCATAGTCGGCCGGGTCCAGCCTGCCGAAATCCGCCGCCTCGTCGATGGCCTGGGCCAGCATCACCGGCCGGAACCGCCCCGGCGCATCGGGGGAGGGTCGCGTGCCGTGGCCCTCCAGCCAGGCGAACAGGTCCTCATAGGGCGCATGCAGGGCGTGCCAGACCTCCTCCACCTCGGCGATCGCCACCCCGCCCAGGTCGGCGCAGGCCTGTTTGGCCAAACGGGAAGAGACGCCGACGCGAAGACCGCCGGTCATCAGCTTGAGCAACGCCCAGCGGGCGGTGGGATCGGTGAGCGCGTCCAGCCAGCCCTCGATCAGACGCTGGACCTCGGGCCGTGTGGCCCCGGCCAGGGCGTCGACCACCTCGGAAAGCTCCGGCTCGCGATTGGCGCCGGGCCGCGTCGGCCAGACCAGGGCCACGGTCTCGGCCAGGTCCCCCACATAGTCGTAGGACCAGCGGAACAGGACGGCGTCCATCCGGTCCTCCACCGCCTTGCGGATGAAGGCCGGCTTGGCGGCGGAAAAGCTCAGATCGCCGGTGAGCGCCGCCAGGGCCCAGCCCCGGTCGGGGTCCGGCGTCGTCGCCAGATAGTCCCGCACCAGGGTCAGCTTGGCGTTGCGCGAGGCGGTCAGGGACAGGCGGTCGAGAAGCTCGGCGAAGGCGCGCATCAGGGCCTCGCCCCCGGCTGGCGCGCCGCGAGACTTGGGCTATAGCGGAAGCGACCGCCACCCAAGCCCGGGAGCCCCTGACCATGGCCGACGCCCGCGTGACCTGCATCACCAGGCAGCCCCGCAAAAGCCCGCACGAGGGGATCACCCATCTGGGCGGCCATGGCTGGAAGCGCACCAAGGTCGAGGTGATCGCCGCCATCGAGGGCGGCCGCGACACCTTCCATATCCAGACGGGCGTCACCCGCGCCGAGATCGGCGTGCTGAACGGGCCCAACGGCAAGTATCTGCGGGCCTATGAGCACGGCCAGTGGAACGACAGCCTGTTGACCCTGCCGACCTGCATCTGAGCGCGGCGCCCTCACGCCTCGTCCTCTTCCTCATAGCCCACCAGGGCCAGCGCCCGGGCGGGAATGCCTTGCAACTCGGCCCAGCGGGCCAGGGCCTCCTCCCGGCCGTGGGTGATCCACAGCTCGCCGGGGCGGATCTCGTCCACCGTGGCGGTCAGTTCGTCCCAATCGGCATGGTCGGAGATGATCAGCGGCAGCTCCACGCCGCGCTGGCGGGCCCGGGCGCGGACCCGCATCCAGCCCGAGGCGAAGGCCAGGACCGGATCGCTGAACCGCCGGCCCCAGCGGTCCACCAGCGCCGAGGGCGGGCCGATCACGATGGCGCCGGCGAAGTCCTGCTTCTTGTCAACGGTGGCCGGCAACAGAGGGCCGAGATCCACCCCGTGATCTTCATAGAGGCGGTTCAGGCGCTCCAGCGCGCCGTGGACATGGATGGGCTTGTCCCACCCGCCCTCGCGCAGCAGGCGGATGACCCGCTGGGCCTTTCCCAGCGCATAGGCGCCGACCATGTGGGTGCGCTCGGGAAACTGGGCCACCGAGCGCAGCAGGCGGGCGATCTCGCCGGCGTCGTCAGGGTGGCGAAAGACCGGCAGGCCGAAGGTGGCCTCGCTGATGAAGACGTCGCAGGGGACGGGCTCGAAGGCCGCGCAGGTGGGATCGCGCCGGCGCTTGTAGTCGCCCGACACCACCATGGTCAGGCCCTTCCAGCGGACCACCGCCTGGGCCGAGCCCAGGACATGTCCGGCCGGGACCAGGGTCACCGCCACATCGTCCCGGGCGACGGTCTCCCCATAGGGGGCGGCCTGGCGGGTCTGGGCGAAGTCCGCGCCATAGCGCTCGCCCATGATGGCCAGGGTTTCCGGCGTGGCCAGCACGGCGCCGTGGCCGGCCCGGGCGTGGTCGGCATGGCCATGGGTGATCACCGCCCGGGCCACCGGCCGGACGGGGTCGATATAGAAGTCCCCCGGCGCGCAATAGAGGCCCTCGGGGCGGGGGCAGAGCAGATCCTGCGGCTTGATCATCGCCCCTCCAGATGGTGAAGCGCGCGGCTCCCCGCCAGATTACGAAACGTCCATTTCATTACACAGTATTCATATTGTGAAATCGGGCTCATGACCAAGACTTAACGAGTATTCGGAGATCGAGAGAACTATACACGGGTCATCGGAACGCGGCCGACGCGCTCCACCCTCACAAGACCAGAGAGACCCGCCATGATCCGCACCAACCTCCTCGCCTTCGCCAACATCGCCCTGGCCGCCACCCCGGTCCTGGCCATCGCCATCGCCGCCTACAGCAACACCCTGCCGCTGTTCTAAAAGCCGGCGGGCCGGTCGCCGACGACCGGCCCGCACCGTTTTCGTTGACCGCCCCAAGGGCAAGTCGCTAGGCCCTTGCGGATGGTCAAACCGCCCGACTTCATCGCCGCCATGACCGGGGCCCTCGACGAAGAGGCGGCCCGGCACATGGTCACCCGCACGCCTCAGACCGAGGCGCTCGGATTCCAGTTCGTCTCGATCAGTGAAGCCCGCGGCGCCATCCGGGTTCCCTGGCGCGCCGACCTGGTGGGCGATCCCGAGACCGGGGTGATCGCCTCGGGCGTCGTCACCACCCTGCTCGACCATGTCTGCGGCCTGTCGATCCGCGCGGCTGCCGCCATCCCCCAGGGCACGCTGGACCTGCGCATCGACTATATGCGGCCGGCCAGGCCCCAGGCCGATCTGGTCGCCGACGGCCATTGCTACAAGCTGACCCGCACCATCGCCTTTGTCCGGGCGCTGGCCCATGACGGCGATCCCGACGATCCGGTGGCCACCGCCCAGGCCGCCTTCGCCCTGATCGGGGGCGGCGCATGAGCCTGGAAACCACGCCCGCCGAGCGCTTGGCCGCCTTCCTGGCGCGCACCCCCTATATCGCCTTCCTCGGCATGCGGGCCGAGCTGGCGGGCGACGAGATGACCGCCATCCTGCCGTTCTCGCCACACCTGATCGGCAACACCATGCTGCCGGCCCTGCATGGCGGGGTGCTGGGCGCCTTCATGGAGATGACGGCGCTCGCCCAGCTGGCGGTGATCACCGGCGGTCCGAGGCCCGCCAAGACCATCGACGTCACCATCGACTATCTGCGGCCCGGCCGGGCCATGGACACCTATGCCCGGGCGGAGATCAAGAAGACCGGCCGGCGGATCTCCAGCGTCCATGTGGAGGCCTGGCAGGAGGCCCGCGCCAAGCCCGTCGCCGCCATCCGCGGCCACTTCCAGACCCCCACCGAGGGCTGACGGGCGCACCTTCCGCGCCGCAGGCGCCGTCAAGAGGTCACACGAAGAGCACAAAGGGTCGCAAAGGACACGAAGGGCGCCCCCCTCCCTCACTTCGTGTCCTTCGCGACCCTTTGTGTGCTTCGTGTCCCGTCTTTTTTCGCGCTCCGCGCAAGCCATGGGCAGGAATGCCGCTTGAGGCCGGCGGTCATGCGCGCTACCGCCTCAGCCATGCTTCAGGGACTTTCACATTCGGCCCAAGGGGCCAAGAGCTGGCCGTTCGAACAGGCGCGCGCCCTGCTGGCGCGGATACTGCGCCTGCGGCTGTCCGACGCCGAGCGGGATCTGGCCGCCACCCTCATCGCCGCCGGCAAGGCCGACGAGGCCGTGGCCACCCTGGAGCCCCTGCAGCGGTCGGTGATCTTCGAGACCGGCTATGGCCCATCCGGCCTGCCCCATGTGGGCACCTTCGGCGAGGTGGCGCGGACCACCATGGTGCGCACCGCCTTCCGGGCGCTCACCGACGACGCCATTCCCACCCGGCTGATCGCCTTCTCCGACGACATGGACGGGATGCGCAAGGCGCCGCCGGGCCTGCCCAACCAGGAGATGCTGCAGGAGGACCTGGAAAAGTCGCTCAGCGTGGTCCGCGACCCGTTCGGGACCCATGAGAGCTTTGCGGCCCACAACAACGCCCGGCTGCGCGCCTTCCTCGACGGGTTCGGCTTCGAGTACGAGTTCATGTCCTCGACGGAGGCCTATCGCTCGGGCCGGTTCGACGCGACCCTGCTGGTCGCCCTGGAGAGGTTCGACGCCATCCAGAAGATCATGCTGCCGACGCTGGGCGAAGAGCGCCGCGCCACCTATTCGCCCTTCCTGCCGGTGAGCCCCAGGACCGGCAAGGTGCTGCAGGTCCCGACGCTCGAGCGCCACGTGGACCGCGGGACCATCGTCTTCGCCGACGAGGACGGCGAGCGGGTCGAGGTTCCGGTCACCGGCGGCCATGTGAAGATGCAGTGGAAGCCCGACTGGGCCCTGCGCTGGGTGGCGCTCGGCGTCGATTACGAGATGGCCGGCAAGGACCTGATCGACTCGGTCAAGGTCTCCAGCCAGGTCTGCAAGGTGCTGGGCGGAACCCCGCCCGAGGGCTTCAACTACGAGCTCTTCCTCGACGAGGGCGGCCAGAAGATCTCCAAGACCAAGGGCAACGGCTTCTCGATGGAGGAGTGGCTGCGTTACGCCACGCCTGAAAGCCTGGCCTACTACATGTTCCAGTCGCCCAAGTCGGCCAAGCGGCTGCACTTCGACGTGGCCCCCAAGGCAACCGACGAGTACCTGCAGCAGCTGGAATCCTTCAACCGCAAGAAGGCCGAGGGCGCCAACGAACCGCAGATCGACAACCCCGTCTGGCACGTCCACCGGGGCGATCCGCCGGTCGAGGGCGCGGCGATCTCGTTCGCCCTGATGCTGAACCTGGTCTCGGCGGCCAACGCCTCGACCAAGGAGATCCTCTGGGGCTTCATCAGCCGCTACATCCCCGGCGCGACGCCGGCCGACCACCCGCTGCTCGACCGCCTGGCCGGCTATGCGATCAACTATTACGAGGACTTCGTGAAGCCCGCGAAGACCTTCCGCGCCCCCACCGACCAGGAGCGCGCGGCGATTCAGGACCTGGCCGCCCGCCTGCGCGCCCTGCCGGCCGACGCCGACGCCGAGGCGATCCAGAACGAGGTGTTCGAGGCCGGCAAGGCCGGGGGCTTCGAGCCCCTGCGGGCCTGGTTCACGGCCCTGTACGAAGTGCTGCTCGGCCAGAGCCAGGGGCCGCGCTTCGGCTCCTTCGTGGCCATCTTCGGGGTCGAGCGCACACTGGAGCTGATCGACAAGGCCCTGGCCGGCGATCTGGTGGCGGTAGATGACGTCGCTGCGACCTAGCATCGCCTTGCGGGGCTGGGGCTCAAAGGGCTAATTGCCCACGCCATGATCCCAGCGCCGGCCTTCCTGTCCAATCCCGAACGGTTCATGGCGTTCTCCCGCTGGGCCGCGCCGATGTTCGGCGTCATCGCCGCCGCCCTGGCCCTGGCCGGCCTCTATCTCGGCTTCGCCGCGCCGGAGGACTACCAGCAGGGCGACACGGTGCGGATCATGTTCATCCATGTGCCTGCGGCCTGGATGAGCCTGTTCGTCTATGCCTGCCTCGGAACCGCCAGCTTCCTATCGCTGGTCTTCCGCCATGCCCTGGCCGACGCCGCAGCCCAGGCCGCAGCCCCGCTGGGCGCGGCCTTCACCGCGCTGGCCCTGGTCACCGGGTCCCTGTGGGGTCGGCCCATGTGGGGCGCCTGGTGGGTGTGGGATGCGCGGATGACCTCGGTCCTGGTGCTGTTCCTGTTCTACGTCGCCTACATGGCCCTGCGCGCGGCCCTCGACGACGAGGCCAAGGCCGCCCGGGCCGGCGCCATCCTGGCCCTGGTGGGCGTGGTCAACCTGCCCATCGTCAAGTTCTCGGTGGACTGGTGGAACAGCCTGCACCAGGGCGCCTCGGTGTTCCGCGCCGACGGCCCCACCGTGGCCGACGTCTTCCTCTATCCCCTGCTGCTGATGGGCCTGGCCTATATGTCGGCCTTCGGCTCCCTGTGGCTGGTGCGCATCCGCGGCGAGGTGTGGCGCCGCCGGGCCGAGGCCCTGGCCCTTCGCGCCGCGAGGGCCTGACCATGATGCTCGACTTCGACGCCAGCCCCTACGGCGCCTATGTGTGGCCGGCCTTCGCCATTACCGCGCTCGTCTTCGCCGGTATGATCGCAGCCTCCCTGGCCCATGCCCGCCGCTGGCGCGCCCGCACCGAGACCCTGCGCCGGACCGCAGAAGCCGCCGAGGCTGCGCGCCGATCGGCTCCAACCGAAGCGCCCGCCCCATGAGCCGCTGGCTGGCCATCCTGCCGCTGGTGGCCCTGGTGGCGCTGGGCCTGCTGTTTGGCCTCTATTCCCTGAACCGCGACCCCCAGGTGCAGCCCGACGCCATGGTCGGCAAGCCGGTCCCGGTCCTCGCCCTGCCCGCCCTGGCCGACGGCCGCCCGGTGGCCCTGGCCGAGGCGCTCGGCGGCCAGCCCGCCCTGGTCAACTTCTTCGCCTCCTGGTGCCCGCCGTGCGAGGTGGAGCATCCTGTGCTGATGGAGCTGGAGGCCGCCGGCGTCCCGATCATCGGCGTCGCCTACAAGGACGCCCCGCCCAATACGCAAGCCTTCCTGGCCCGCCTGGGCGACCCCTTCACCACCCACCTGGTGGACCGCGACGGCCGCGCCGGCGTCGAATTCGGCGTCACCGGCGTGCCCGAGACCTATCTGGTCGGCGCCGACGGAACCATCCTCGCCAAGCACGCGGGGCCGCTGAGCGCGGAAGACGCGGCGGCGCTGTGGGGGATGCGGGAGTAGACCTTTCCACAAGGTGGGAGAAAACTGTGCACCGCGACAGCTCATCGGCAGTTGCGGGCGCGAATCTGTGGTCAATTGGCCCCGTACCGTAGACCGACGGACGGTCTTTGGGGGCACGATCTCGCAAACCGCACCCCCAAAATCGTTGCCGCGAAGTTGGATCCTGCAGCGGCTCCGGTACTGGCGCGCACCCACACTCGGGCGCAAACGAGCTCACCGTCGGGGGCTCGTTACTGGGGCAACCTATCTCTGATCCAGATCGAGGAGCAATCAGCTTCATCGCGAATCGAGAAATGGGCTTTGGATAACCTTCTCCCCATTTGGGGACGCATCTCTATGCATCGAGACCCGCCCCCGTCCCGTCACCCTCGGGCTTGTCCCGAGGGTCCCTGTCGAGGGCGGGCGCAAGCGGCGCGAGGGACCCTGGGCACAAGGCCCAGGGTGACGGCGTGAAGTTTGACATGGGATGGCGACGTCTTACGCCTCGCCCAAAGTAAGGTTGACCTCACATCGCCTCCATGTCAGGCTAACCTGACATTCACGGAGGCCCTCTCCCATGTCCGCCACCCCTGCCGACCGGCGCTATATCCGGCGCACCGTCGCCTTCATGACCGGCTACGGCGCGATCAACATCGCCGCCATCACCGGGGCCTTTGACGATATCGGGAAGACGGCGGCCTGGGTGCTGGCCCTGGCGGTGGCCGCGCCGGTGGCCGGGCAGATCTGGGCGGTGCTGGCCTGGATGCGTGACAGCGACGAGTTCGTCCGCGCCCTGGCGGCCAAGCGGTTCGTCATCGCGGCGGGCGCGGCCATGGCCCTGTTCTCCGCCTGGGGGTTCCTGGAGACCTATGCGGGCGCCGCGCACGCGCCGGGCTGGCTGATCTATCCGCTGTTCTGGGCGGCGTTCGGCCTGGTCACCCCCTTGGTGCGGAACAGCCGGGCGTGAAGAACCGTCTGCGCGAGCTGCGCACCGCCCGCGGCTGGACCCAGGCCGAGCTTGGCCAGCGGCTGGGGGTGTCGCGCCAGGCGGTCATCGCCCTGGAGAGCGACCGCCACGACCCCTCCCTGGACCTGGCCTATCGCATCGCCGTGCTGTTCGAGACGGACGTCGAGGCGGTGTTCGAGAATTCTCACCGGGGTTAGGGGGCGGGCTCTCGCACGGAGGCCCCACCTCCACGGCGTCATCCTGGGCCTTGTGCCCGGGATCCCTCGCGACGTTGGCGCCCGCCCTCGACAGGGATGCTCGGCACAGGGCCGAGCATGACGGAGTTGGGGAGGCTGGGGGCCGGCCGGCTTAAGCCACCCCATATGCCGTCATGGTCGGACTTGATCCGACCATCCATGCACACCGGGGCCAGACGCGGTGTGCGTGGACCCTCGGGTCGAGCCCGAGGGTGACGAGGATGGAGAGACGCGGAGGCGGACGCTTGGGCGCGGCCGCGCCACCCCCACGGCGTCATCCTGGGCCTTGTGCCCGGGATCCCTCGTGACGCTTACGCCCGCCCCGACGAGGGATGCTCGGCACAGGGCCGAGCATGACGGGGTTGGGGGGAGGGCCCCGGCGCCCCCTCAGGCCACCACGACCTCGGTCTTCACCGAATTGGCGATGAAGCATTCCTCGTGCGCCTCGTGGTGCAGGCGCGCCAGGGTCTCGGCGTCCGGTTCAGGGCCGGCCCATTCGATGACTGGGTGCAGGGTGACCTTGGTCACCGCCTGGCGGCCGGGCGCGATCTCGCCCATCACGCCCTCGGCCTCATCGGCATAGGCGGCGACGGAAAAGCCCGCCAGCCGCGCCCGGTGCAGGAAGACCAGCATGTGGCAGGACGACAGGGCCGAGACCAGCATCTGTTCGGGGTCGACGGCGCCTTCCACCGACCACTTGTTGCCTACCACATGGCGCGAGGCGGTGCCGGGCACCGTCGTGCCCCGGTCGAAGCCGAGCTCATGGCCGCGGCTGTAGCGGCCGGCGGGAAAGTCCTCCCCCGCCGACAGCCGCCAGGTGACGGTGGCCCGATAGGTCGCCATCAGAAGGCCTCGGCTGGCAAGCTCATCAGGGTCTCGGAACCGGTCTTCAGCTTGGCCAGATGGGCCGAGGTTTCCGGCAGGATGCGCTCCACATAGTAGCGGGCGAGCGTCAGCTTGGTCGCATAGAAGGGATCGGTGTCGCCCGCCGCGATCTTGGCTTGCGCCGCCTGGGCCATCATCGCCCACATATAGGCGAGCGCCGTGAGGCCAAAGAGGTGCATGTAGTCGGTGGAGGCGGCCCCGGCGTTGTCGGGATTGGCCAGGCCATTGGCCATCAGCCACATGGTGGCGTCCTGCAGCTCCTCCTTGGCGTGGGACAGGCCCTCGATGATCGGGGCCAGCGCCTTGTCGTTTTCGTGGGCGCCCACATAGGCGTCGATCTCGGCGAAGAAGCCCATGACGCCGCGCCCACCCTCGGCGGCCAGCTTGCGGCCCACCAGGTCCAGCGCCTGGACGCCGTTGGTGCCTTCATAGATCAGCGCGATGCGGCAATCGCGCAGGTACTGGCTGACCGGGAAGTGCTCGGTGAAGCCCGAGCCGCCGTGCACCTGGACGGCGTCGGAACAGACCTTGAACCCGCGGTCGGTGAGGAAGCCCTTCACCACCGGCGTCATCAGCGCCATGTAGTCCGACCCCTTCTGGCGCACGGCCTCGTCGGGGCTGCCATGGGCCAGATCCCCGTGCAGGGCGGTCCAGAACAGGAAGGCGCGGCCGGCCTCGATGACGGCCTTGGAGTCCATCAGCATGCGGCGCACGTCGGGATGGACGATGATCGGATCGGCCGGGCCGTCGGGGTTCTTCGGCCCCGTCAGCGAGCGGCCCTGCAGGCGGTCCTTGGCGAAGCTGGCGGCGGCCTGATAGGCGGCCTCCGCCTGGGCCACGCCCTGCAGGCCCACCCCGATGCGGGCCTCGTTCATCATCACAAACATCAGGCGCAGGCCCTGGTTCTCCTCGCCGACGAGCCAGCCCACCGACTCCTCGTGCTGGATCACGCAGGTGGCGTTGCCGTGGATGCCCATCTTCTCTTCCAGGCCGGCGCAGAAGACGGTGTTGCGCTCGCCCGGCTTGCCCTCGGCGTCGGGGATGAACTTCGGCACGATGAACAGGCTGATGCCCCGCGTGCCGGCCGGCGCGCCCTCGATGCGGGCCAGGACCAGATGGACGATGTTCTCGGCCATGTCGTGCTCGCCGCCGGAGATCCAGATCTTCTGGCCGGTGATGCGATAGGAGCCGTCAGCCTGCGGGACCGCCTTGGTGCGCAGGAGGCCGAGGTCGGTGCCGCAATGGGGCTCGGTCAGGTTCATGGTCCCGCCCCATTCCCCCGAGGCGAGCTTGGGCAGGTAGAGGTCCTTCTGCTCCTGGGAGCCGCCGGTGTGGATGGCCGAATAGGCCCCGTGCGTCAGGCCCGGATACATGGAGAACGCCATGTTGGCCGAGGACGACATCTCCGAGAAGGACAGGTTGACCACATGGGCCATGCCCTGGCCGCCATAGGCCTTGTCGGCGCCCAGCGCCGGCCAGCCGCCCTCCACAAGGGCCTTGTAGGCGGCCTTGAAGCCGTCCGGCGTGGTGACCGAATGGTCCGCATGCCAGGTGCAGCCCTGCTTGTCGCCGACGCTGTTCAGGGGCGCCAGGACCTCACCCGTAAAGCGGCCGGCCTCTTCGACGATCTGGGCGACCACATCCATCGAGGCTTCGGAAAAGCCCGGCAGGTCCCCGTAGCGCTCGATCTGCAGGACGTCGCGCAGCAGGAAGAGATGGTCGCGGACAGGCGGCTGGTAGGGCATGGGGACTCCGGTATCGGCCGGGCCGGTCGCCCGGCCCGGTCAAGGTGTTGTGGTCGAGGTCGCAGGCGCCCTATTTGGCGCCCACATGCTCCAGGCCGTCGAGGCGCTGGCGCAGCATCTGATCATAGTCGGCCGCCCGGGGCAGGAGGTCGGGCCGCGTGGCGATCAGCTTCTGTTCGAGGTTGTTGCAGCCGACCTTCAGCTCGGAGATCGCGCGGTCGATGTCCTCCCGCTGGCTTTCCAGGGCGACGATGCGCTCCTTGAACTTGCGCAGGGACTTGGCCATCTGGGCCGCGCCGCCGTCGTCCAGATCGTAGAGGTCGAGGATCTCGCCGATCTCCGCCAGGGAGAGGCCGACCCGCTTGCCCTGCAGGATCAGCTTCAGGCGGGCGCGGTCCTTGTAGGAATAGACCCGGTTCATGCCGTCGCGGGCCGGCGTCAGCAGGCCCTTGTCCTCATAGAAGCGCAGGGCGCGCGGGGTGCATTTGAACTCCAGGCAGAGCTGGCGGATCGTATAGGTGCGTTGGGGGCGGCGCAGGTCGGTGGGCATTGGGGGCGTCTCCGGTTGAGCCTGGTTTTTGGCGGCTTGTTTCTGGCTGACAGCGTAAGCGGCATCTTACGTTAACGTCAAGATGAGGCCCCTGCGCGAACCGCAGGCGCCGGGGCGTTCCTGGGGGATTTGGCGACCTCTTTCATAGACCTCCGCGGCCCGCCCGCCCTAGGCTGGGCCATTCATTCCAGGGGCGTCATCCATGATCCGTAAGACTCTGCTGGCGGCGACCGCCGTCGCTGCGCTGTTGGCCTGTCCGCTGGCCGTCCAGGCCGCGCCGCAGCCCATGGCAACGGTCACCGCCGGCCTTTCCCGCACCGAGGGCCTGATCCCGATCTATGCCGACGCCGAACGGGGTCGGGTGCTGATGCTGCTGCCCGCGCCGGACGCCGAGGGGATCAGCGGCCGCTATATCCATGTGTCCAGCCTGCGCACGGGCCTGGGCTCGGCGCCCATCGGCCTGGACAAGGCGAGGCTCGGCCCCTCGCGGCTGCTGGCCTTCCGCCGTGTCGGCGCCAAGGTGGTGGCCGAGTACGAAAACCCCCGCTTCCGCGCGGTCGGGGCGCCGGCCGCCGAGCAGGCCTCGGCCCGCGAAGCCTTTGCGCCCTCCATGGTCTGGGCCGGCGAGGTGCTGTCGACCGACGCCCAGGGGCGCATCCTGATCGACATCTCCAGCTTCCTGACCCAGGACGGCCTGGGCGTCGCCGACGCCCTGAAGTTCTCCGGCGAAACCGGCTGGAGCCTGTCGAAGGATCTGAGCCTGGCGGACCCTGCGCAGGCCAAGGCCTTCCCGGAGAATGTCGAGCTGGAGGCCATCCAGACCTTCGTCTCCGAGACGCCGGGCGATGAGGTCTCCAACATCACCCCGGACGACAAGCGGATGACGCTCCGGGTGCGCCACTCCTTCGTCAAGCTGCCCGAGCCCGGCTACCAGCCGCGGGCCTTCGACCCCCGCAGCGGCGGCAACGCCCTGCAGTTCCTGGACTTCGCCGCACCGCTCGGCCAGCCCATCGTCCAGCAGTACGCCCTGCGCTTCCGCCTGGAGAAGACCGACCCCACCGCCGCGGTCTCGCCGGTGAAGAAGCCGATCATCTTCTATATGGACCCCGCCGCCCCGGAGGCGATCCGCAACGCCCTGATGGAGGGGGCGGCCTGGTGGGCCGACGCCTTCGAGGCGGCCGGCTTCCAGGACGCCTATCGCGTCGAGCTGCTGCCCCCGGACGCCGATCCCCTGGACGTGCGCTACAGCATGATCAACTGGGCCGACCGCGCGACCCGCGGTTGGTCCTATGGCCAGACCATCATCGACCCGCGCACCGGCGAGATTCTCAAAGGCTCGGTGGTGCTCGGCGCCCTGCGCGTGCGTCAGGACATGCTGATCTTCGAGGGCCTGGTCGGCGCCCACATGACCGGCAAGGGCGGCCCCAATGATCCCGCCGAGGTGGCGCTCGCCCGCCTGCGCCAGCTTGGCGCCCACGAGGTCGGCCACTCCATCGGCTTTGCGCACAACTTCGCCGGCTCCACGCAAGGGCGAACCTCGGTGATGGACTATCCGGCCCCGCGCATCTTGCTGAAGGACGGCCGGCCTGACCTGTCGGAGGCCTATGCGGTCGGCATCGGGGCCTGGGACAAGTTCACCGTGGCGGCCGTCTATGGACCGGAAAGTGAGGCCCAGACCCTGCTGCACCAGAACGCCACGGCCACCGATGGCCTGCGCTACATCACCGACGCCGATTCCCGGGGCCTAGGGGTCGGCCAGCCCTGGGGCAGCCTTTGGGACGACGGCCCCGATCCGGCCGCCGAGCTGACCCGGATGATGGCGGTGCGCGAAGCCGCCCTCTCGAGCTTCGGCCTCGGCGCCCTCTATCCGGGCGAGCCGGTGGCGGCGCTGCGCCGCAAGTACGTGCCCATCTATCTGATGCACCGCTACCAGGTGGAGGCGGCGGGCAAGCTGCTGGGCGGGGTGGACTTCGCCTATTCGGTGATCGGGGACGGGCGGGAAACCTCCGCGCCGGTTCCGGCCAGCAGCCAGCGCGCGGCGCTTGACGCCCTGCTGGCGGCCCTCGACCCCGCGGCGCTCGAGACGCCGCCGGGCCTCACCCCCCTGATGTCGGCGGGCCTGACCGGGCGCAACGACCGCCAGACGGAGATCGAGCTCTTCCCCACCCTGGCCGGGCCGGTCTTCGACCCCCTGGCCGCCGCCGAGGTGGCCGCCGGCCTGCCCCTGGACGTGCTGCTCAACGACCAGCGGCTGGCCCGGCTGATCGAGCAGAACCGCCACGACCCGTCCCTGCCCGGGGCCGGCGAGGTGATGGAGGCGCTGATCGCCAAGCTGTTCGCCGACCCCGCCAACGCCGCCCTGGCGCCGATCGCCCAGCGGGTGCAGGCCCGCGCCGTGCTGGACGTCGGCCGTCTGGCCCAGGATCCGGGCGCCTCGCCCGGTGTGGCGGCGCAGGCCAGCGCCGCCCTGGCGTCCATAGCAACGCGCCTTGGCGGCGCCCGCGGCGGCGATGAGGCGACCCGGGCTCACCGGACGCGGCTGGTGGCCCTGATCGAGAACCCGGCCGAACTGCGCCGCCTGGCCGCCGCCAAGGAGGTCCGCCCCGAAACCCCGCCCGGCATGCCGATCGGCTCGGCCGGCTGGTTGGACCTGGACTGACAGGGTCCAGACACACGAAGGACAGGACGGCGAGGCCGCCGCCCTGTCCTTATCTTACGTCGCGTTTTGAGCCTTAGCGGCCGCCGGGACCGCCGTGGCCCATGCCGCCATGCGGACCGCCACGGTGGCCGTCCATGCCCTTGCCGCCCCAGCCCTTGCCCCCATGACCCATGCCGCGGCCAGCAGGACGCAGGGCGTCGAAGGCCTTCTGCTGGCTGGGCGTCAGCTGGGCGTAGAAGCGCTTGGTGGCCTCGGCGCGGGCGGTGAAGGCCTGCTGGCGCT